>NZ_JAXVAE010000124.1:0-40767 GCF_037460745.1 Hallella sp.
ATAAAAACAATTGTAAATCAACGACTTAGAACAATATGAAGAAAATTGTGATAGCTATTGATGGCTTTTCCTCTTGCGGAAAAAGCACAATGGCCAAAGACTTGGCCCGACGCATAGGCTACGTCTATGTAGACACGGGCGCCATGTACCGTTCGGTGACGCTCTTCGCCCTGAACCACCACCTCTTCAACGAGGACGGATCGGTGAAGGCCGACCTACTGGAAAAACTCATGCCCGAGGTGAACATCTCGTTTAAGCTCAACACGGAGACGGGGCGCCCCGACACGTACCTCAACGGTATGTGTGTGGAAAACGACATCCGCGGCATGGAGGTGAGCTCGCACGTCAGTCCGATTGCTGCCATCCCGTTTGTGCGTGAGGCGCTCGTGGCGCAGCAGCAGCGCATGGGCGGCGACAAGGGCATCGTGATGGACGGACGCGACATCGGCACAACGGTCTTCCCTGAGGCCGAACTGAAGATCTTCGTAACGGCATCGGCCGAGGTGCGTGCGCAACGTCGCTACGACGAGTTGAAGGCAAAGGGTGCCGAGGCCAACTACGACGACATCCTGAAGAACGTGCAGGAGCGCGACTATATCGACACGCATCGTGAGGTGTCGCCCTTGCGCAAGGCCGACGACGCCTTGGAGCTCGACAACTCGCACATGACCATCGAGGAGCAAAACGCATGGCTCATGCAGCGGTTTGAGCAGGCCACTAAGTAATCATCCCGACATCGACCAATCCGCCTTCATGAGCGCGGGCCATAGCATACCGAATCCGCAATGCCTACAACGTGGGCGTTGCGGATTTGCTTTTAACCCAAAGCAGTCATTAGACCGATTTGGGTTAAAAATAACATCACCATTCGGTGAGATTGAATGGCTCATGGTAACGCAGCAAAGGTTGTTTGAAATTTTGGGTAAAAAGTTGTGTCAGAATTTTGCGTGAAATAGAGAATGAAACGGCCGTTTTTACGAGATGGAAGCCCCAAAAACGAGCCATGCGGTTGCGGTTGGGCATGTATCGAGTTGCGTAAAGGCATGTTTCGCACCTCGGTTGCGTATGTTTCGAGGCACGATCGGGCATGTTTCGCAATGCGGTTAGGCATGTTTCGCAAGACGGGAGGCTGGACAAGAAATAGCGCAAAATACACTTTGATGATAAGTAGTTGAATACCTGATAGTTACAAAACACGTCAAGAATCGCGTATTTACAACCAATCTCACACTTGCTGACGAATAAGTGTTAAAAAAGGGAGATGCTTGTCGACATATTTCGCATACACACGAACACCCCCGCACTTCTTTTGCAACCACGTGAGAACGGGGAGCTAAGCATCACGTTATAACAACAACAAATCCGCAACGTCCAGCATACGGGCGTTGCGGATTTGTTGTTGATATTTATAAATGTGGCATAAGCGACCGGCGCATGTCACAACACGCATCGGCCGCCCATACCTACCAAGGTTACTTCTTCGTACGTGTAGCCTTCACGAAGTAGGCAATCAGCATGACATAAGCCAACAGGGAGACGGCCTCCGACATGGGGTTCTGCCACCAAGCGTCGGCAACCGAGCATTCGATGCCACCAAACTTCATCAGGGCCGACACCACGCCCATCAGCGCTCCACCAGCAATGAATCCGCTTGCTATAAGAGTGCCCTTGTCCACACGTGCCTTATTCTCCTCGGCGCTCTTAGAGCGGCTACCCACAAACCAGTTGACGGCGCCACCGATAAGCAACGGCAGGTTGAGCTGGATGGGGATGAACATACCCAGGGCAAAGGCCAATGCCGACACCTTGCAACGATCGAGCACCAACGCAATCACGGCACCGATACCATAGAGCAGCCAAGGCGCTCCCTGACCGCTCATCAACGGAGCGATAACGGCAGCCATGGCGTGGGCCTGCGGAGCGGCCAGGGCGTCGCCCTTGAAGCCATAGGTCTCGTTGAGCAGAATCATCACACCAGCCACTGTGGCAGCCGACACGATGGTTCCGAGGAATTTCCAACCTTCCTGTTTCTTGGGTGTGGTACCCAACCAGTAGCCAATCTTCAGGTCGGTGATAAACGAACCGGCCATCGACAGGGCAGTACACACCACACCACCCATGAGCAGAGCGGCCAGCATGCCAGCGCTACCCTTCAGACCTACGGCCACCATGACCACCGAGGCCAGGATGAGGGTCATAAGCGTCATGCCCGACACAGGATTGCTACCCACAATGGCAATGGCGTTGGCGGCCACCGTGGTAAAGAGGAAAGCGATGATGGCTACCACCAACACGGCAACCGTGGCGTGCAGAAGGTTGAGATTCATTACCCCAAAGAAGAAGAAGGCATAGATGATCAGCAGGGTCAGCACGCTGCCAATGGCGATAATCTTAAACGAGATGTCGCGCTGCGTGCGTTGCACCTCAGCCGAGTCGGGGCTCTTGCCCTTCATCTCATGGGCGGCCAGCGATACGGCGCTGCGAATGATGCCCCAGCTCTTCACGATGCCGATGATGCCGGCCATGGCGATGGCACCGATGCCCATGCTACGCGCATAACTGGTGAAGATGGCCTCAGGACTCATGTCGCCTACGGTGGTGGTAATGGTGGGATCCCACTGGTTGAGCACCGTGTTGGGGAAGATGACGGCCATGAGCGGCACGATGATCCACCACACAAACACCGAACCGGCGCAGATGATAGCGGCATAGCGCAGGCCAATGATGTAGCCCAAGCCCAGCACAGCGGCTCCGGTGTTCACCTTCACCACCAACTTGGCATTGTCGGCCAGGTCCTGACCGAGACCTATCATGCGTGAGGTGACATTCTCGTTCCACCAACCAAAGGTGGCAACGATGAAGTCGTAGGCACCACCCACCAAACCTGCTACGAGCAACGGCTTGGCCTGTGAGCCTCCCTCACCACCCGACACGAGCACCTGCGTGGTGGCTGTGGCCTCTGGGAAGGGATATTTTCCATGCATATCCTTCACAAAATACTTACGGAAAGGAATGAGGAAGAGAATGCCCAGGATGCCACCCAATGCGGCGGCGATGAAAATCTTGATAAAGTCGGCCTGCAGGTCGAGCATGTAGATGGCGGGCATAACAAAGATGCCGCCAGCAACAACAGCGCCCGAGCAAGCTCCGATGCTCTGGATAATGACGTTCTCGCCCAGCGCATTCTTGCGGTGTGTGGCCGTAGAGAGACCAATGGCGATGATGGCAATGGGAATGGCGGCCTCAAACACCTGTCCCACCTTCAGGCCAAGGTAAGCGGCGGCAGCCGAGAACAGTACCACCATGACCAAACCCCAGGTAACCGACCAGGGAGTGACCTCACGGTAAGTCTTGTTGGGACTCATAAGAGGTTCGTAGGTCTCGCCGTCCTTCAACTCGCGAAACGCGTTTTCGGGCAACACTACTGCCCCTTTTTCTTTTTCTTTGTCCATTTCTGATAGATTTATTGCTGTGAATTGATTTCCGTACAAAGTTAGTGAAAAACCAACGAATGGCGTGGAAGTTTCGCCTTTTTGTTACGAATTGCAACAAAAAAAGAACGCCCGACATGCGTTATGCACATCGGGCGTCGATAATTATTACATGACGGGAGTGTTACCTCCCACCCTAACAGAATTAGTTGCTAAAGGTGAGTTGACCATTGGCTGCATCGACCGTGATAGGTTTCTCACGAACCACTTGCTCGGCCAGGATTCGCTTACTCAACTCGTTGAGCACGTTGTCCTGGATGGCACGCTTCACGGGACGAGCGCCAAACTCGGGATCGTAGCCCACGTTGGCCAGCCAACTGATGGCAGCGGGAGTCCACTTGAGGTCGAAGCCCTGCGGTACGAGCATTGCCTTCACGCGGTTCATCTGCAACGTCACCACACTGGCTATCTGCTCCTTGGTGAGCGGCAGGAACATGATGATGTCGTCGATACGGTTGAGAAACTCCGGACGGATGGTCTTCTTCAACATCTCCATCACATGCTGACGCGTCTCGTTGACCACCTGGTCGTGGTTGCTGTCGTTGAGGGCGGCAAAACGCTCCTGAATGTATTGGCTGCCGAGGTTCGAGGTCATGATGATGATGGTGTTCTTAAAGTTCACCGTGCGACCCTTGTTGTCGGTAAGGCGACCATCGTCGAGCACCTGCAAGAGGATGTTGAACACATCGGGATGGGCCTTCTCGATCTCATCGAAAAGCACCACGCTGTAAGGCTTGCGCCGCACAGCCTCGGTGAGCTGGCCACCCTCGTCGTAACCAACGTATCCCGGAGGCGCACCGATGAGCCTTGACACACTGAACTTCTCTTGGTACTCGCTCATGTCGATACGGGTCATCATGTTCTCGTCATTGAACAGATACTCGGCCAAAGCCTTGGCCAACTCGGTCTTACCAGTACCCGTCGTACCGAGGAAGATGAACGAGGCGATAGGCTTCTTCGGGTCTTGCAGACCAGCACGACTGCGGCGAACGGCGTCGCTGACAGCCTGTATGGCCTCATCCTGACCAATGACACGCTTGTGGAGCTCGGCCTCCAGATGGAGCAGTTTCTCACGCTCGCTCTGCATCATCCGCATTACGGGGATGCCCGTCCAGCGGCTCACCACCTCAGCTATATCGTCGGCGGTGACCTCCTCGCGCACCATTGTCTCAGCACCCTGGGCGGCTTTCAACTGCTGTTGGATGTTGTCGATGTCGTTTTGGAGCTGCTTGAGCTTGCCATAGCGTATCTCTGCCACACGGCCATAGTCGCCTTCGCGCTCGGCCTTGTCGGCTTCAAACTTCAGGTTCTCCATCTGCAGCTTGTCCTGCTGAATCTTGTTGACCAAGCCTTTCTCTGCCTCCCATTTGGCGCGGAACTGATGTTCCTTGTCCTTCAGGTCGGCAATCTCCTTATCGAGCTGCTTGATCTTGTCCTCGTCGTTCTCGCGCTTGATGGCCTCACGCTCAATCTCGAGCTGCTTGAGGTGACGGGTGATCTCGTCGAGCTCCTCGGGCACAGAGTCGCGCTCCATGCGAAGCTTGGCGGCAGCCTCATCCATCAGGTCAATGGCCTTGTCGGGCAAGAAACGGTCGGAGATGTAACGCTCAGAGAGTTTCACGGCGGCGATACAGGCATCGTCCTGAATACGCACCTTGTGGTGGTTCTCGTAGCGCTCCTTCAGACCACGGAGGATGGAAATGGCGTCGACCTCATCGGGCTCGTTCACCATCACCGTCTGGAACCTACGCTCCAGAGCCTTGTCCTTCTCGAAGTATTTCTGATACTCGTTGAGGGTCGTGGCACCAATGGCACGCAACTCACCACGAGCAAGGGCTGGCTTCAAGATGTTGGCGGCATCCATGGCTCCTTCGCCTCCACCGGCTCCCACAAGGGTGTGGATCTCATCGATGAAGAGAATGATGTTGCCGTTGGCATGGGTCACCTCTTTAATGACGCTCTTCAAACGCTCCTCAAACTCGCCCTTATACTTGGCTCCTGCAACAAGGGCGCCCATGTCGAGCGAGTAGAGTTGTTTGTTCTTCAGGTTCTCGGGCACGTCGCCTCGCACAATGCGCTCAGCCAAACCTTCCACAATGGCGGTCTTACCCGTACCCGGCTCACCAATGAGAATTGGGTTGTTCTTGGTACGACGAGAGAGGATTTGCAGCACACGGCGAATCTCATCGTCGCGGCCAATTACCGGGTCGAGCTTGCCTTGGCGGGCTGCACCAATGAGGTCGGTGGCATATTTGCTGAGGGCTTGGTAGTTCTCATCGCCACTGGCGCTCTGCACGTTCTGCCCTTGGCGAAGTTCCTTGATGGCGGCCAGCATGTCGGGCTCGTTGCAACCAGCGTCCTTAAGGATGCGACTGGCGGTGGACTCGACCTGCACGAGGGCCACAAGAATGGGCTCTACGGAAACAAACTCATCGCCCAACTTGCGCGCGTCGTCCTCGGCACGCTGCAACAGCTTATTGGTATCGTTGGAGAAATAAGGCTGTCCGCCTTCCACATGGGGCAAATGTTGGAGTTCCTGTTGCACCAGTTTTTCAACCTGCATGGCATTGACGCCCAACTTCTGAAAGATGAAATTGGAAACGTCGCGACCTTTTTGCAACACTCCTTGCAACAAGTGGGTGGGCTCAACAGCTTGCTGTCGGCCTTGCTGGGCGGTGTTGACGGCCTCTTGCACCACTTCTTGCGCTTTGATTGTAAACTTGTCGAATGTCATATTATTACCTTCCTTTCTTTCTTGTTTTTATTCCTTTCAATGTTCTGCACCTACTCCCTCAAAAGCCATTCCAAACCCAGCAAGACGACAAATCGTCACAACGAATGCCAAATTGGCATAAAACAACAAAGCAAACAAATAATAATCAAATAACAGTTTTTAAGAACAATTATTTGCATATGTCGCGCCTTTTATATATCTTTGTCACGTAAACAACTAAAAACCTTTCATTATGAGCAACTACGCATTATTAATTCTCCTTGCAGTAGCCATTTGCGCAGCTGTCGTTATCTTCGAGTACGTACACAACAAGCACCGTCGTTTCCACATCGAACACCTGGGAGCAGCCGTGCAGGAAATACTTAGCGGCAAACAGGACGGACAGATGCTACGCAAAGACTTTCTGAAAGCATTGCGTGTGCACTTCCACTGCTCGCCCAAGGAGTCACTCTTCCTGTCGGGTCTGGCTCGCAAGAAAGGTCTGGTACATCAAGACGGACAGATGGTGTCGTTAGTAGGAAAATGATAATGGCTATCCTACCGCACAACGATAAGATAGCCATTAGCAATCAATAGGGGCCACATCCCAAAACCGTCGTTATTTCAGACGGTCGAGGATGTGGTCTCTGCATTCTTCCATCAGCCACTTGGGGGTGCTCGTGGCACCACAAACGCCAATGGTCTTTACGCCTCGCACCCACTCCATGTCGATCTCCTCGGCACGCTCTATCTGGTGACTATTGGCATTAACACTCTTGCATTCGTTGAAAAGCACCTTTCCGTTGCTGCTCTTTCGGCCACTGACAAACAGAATGAGGTCGTGGCGAGAGGCAAAATCGGCTATGTTGGGCATGCGGTTAGCCACCTGTCGGCAGATGGTGTCGAAGCTTCGGAAGGTAGCCGAAGGCGAGATATGCTGCTGTATATAGTCGATGATGCGATGAAACTCGTCGAGGCTCTTGGTGGTCTGCGAGTAAAGATAGATGTCGCGTTCAAAATCGAGGCGCTTCACATCATCCACACATTCCACCACGATAGCTTCCGAATGGGTCTGCCCCACCAAGCCCAACACCTCGGCATGACCGTTCTTTCCAAAGATCACAATCTGCGCATGGGGGTTGCTGTCAAACTGTTGTTTGATGCGTCGTTGCAGGGCCAGCACCACGGGACATGTGGCGTCGATGATCTCTATGTGGTTCTTTCGGGCGGTTTCGTAGGTCTCTGGCGGTTCGCCATGGGCTCGCAGCAGCACCTTTACGCCTTGCAACTGGGCCAGTTGGCCATGGTCGATGGTGACAAGGCCATGGGCATGAAGGCGCGCCACCTCCATGCTATTGTGCACTATGTCGCCTAAGCAATAGAGGGTCTTGCCCATCGCCAGCTCCTCCTCGGCCTTGCGTATGGCTGTCGTCACGCCAAAGCAGAAGCCGCTGCCATTGTCTATTTCTATCACAGGGCACTCGACCGCACCATGTTCGTTGCGGCCTGCCGTGCCTTCTACGCGGTTTGTATCCATCGTCATGCGCTTTCCGTTTTGGGGTTACTTAGTAACGTTGACATTGATGATGACCTTCGTGTTCTCAGGATCGTTGGTGATCAGCAGCACGCGGGGCTTGCCCTTCACCTTATCCAGTATGCTGGCAATGGCCGTCACCTTCAGGTCGACCTTCTGACCCGGAGCGATCGTCTTATTGCCCAACGACACCTGCAAGCCAGCGGTGAACATCTGCAAGGAGCGAATCTCAAGGGGCGTCTTGCCTTCGTTGACGAGGGTCACCTTGCCCTTTTTCGATTTTTTGCCCGAAAAGCCACCCAACTCAACACTACCCGACGACAAGCGCAACTTAGGAGCACGCGCCTTCTGCAACGAGGTCATGTTGTCGAAGTCGGGAAGGAGCACGGCCGACACGGTGATTTCCTTATCGGGCGCCACCTTGTCACCCATGAACATACCGAGATACACGGACGTTTGCGTCAAGCCCAGGTCGCGCAAGACACGCGAATCCAACTGCACCAACGCCTTGCCCGTACGGCCTGGCGCTATCTTCGAGGGACGAACCTCAGCCCTGAGGTAATTGGGCAAGTGCATGAGCACGGGCTCAACCACCTGGTCGGTGGTGTTCTTGATGTTGATAACCTGTACGGGTTCGTCTCCGCGGTTCACATCATCAAATTCAAGATCGGTCCTATCCACATGAAGGTCGCCCAACAAATATGGATAATTCAAGTCGGGTTGATCTTTCTCCTCTACCACAACACCCTTGATGGAGAGCATCAACGGACCACTGGAAGCGTTGCTATAAATACCAATACGCTTGTTGAAATGGCCCATGGTCTTGGCATCGTAGACCGCACTGATGGTAAACGATTGTCCGGGAGCTATCGCCTCCTTGGGATAACTCACCGTGGTGCAACCACAACTGGTGCGCACATCACTGATGGTAAGCGGCGACGCGCCATTGTTCTTCATGACGTATTCGGCGGTCACGGGATGCTTAAAGACCACCTGTCCGCAATCAATGTTCTTGTTTTCGATGGCGATATCCTGAGCGCTTACGCCCATGGCGGTAAGCAAGAGGATAGCCGAGATGATTTGTTTTTTGTTCATTCTGACTGGAATCAGCGAATTATGGTGAAACATTTAGCGCCCTCACGGCCTGCAAACTCAGGACTATAAGCACACTGTACGGTGCAAACGCCCGAGGCGTAGCTGCCCTGTCGATCAACGTAATAGTCGGTCTCAACAACATGTTCGCCCTTGGCCATGAGGTCAAAGTAATAATTAGTCACATTATCTTGGGGCGCACAGTAATAGCCCCAGCGGTAACCGCTCAGTTGAACGGCAGGCTCGAGGCATGCGGCGCGCTTGTCTTGCACTTGCACAAAGTCGTAATCGCGATCGGCCACGATGGTGATGCGCACCTTTACCTTGTCGCCAACACGCAAATTCAGCGACTTATCGTTAGCCACTTGGCCATTCACGACAACCTCGCGCTTGACCTTCAAGCCCGACGACTGCGCCTCCACCTCGCTCGCCTTCTGCCAATACTGGGCATAAAGGGCGCCCCACGAGGTGCCGGCAGACGTCTTCTCAATGGCGAAGGTCGTTGGCGACGTGGCGTCGACCATGGTCTTCACATAGCCCAAACCGGCCGTAGCACGCGGCAGTTCCACCGTTTTGCCATCAACCCTCATCGTGGCCAACTGCTGGGTGGCGAGCTTATCTATATCGGCCTTCCCCCCTTGGGTAGCGAGGAACGCATAAACGGCATCAACGGCATTGGCCGGCGTGTCCCACGATTGGGTGCGTTTTTCTTGCAAAAGCCAGCGTTGCATGGCCTCGATAGTCTTCGTATCCTGAGGCGTGAGGCGTTTCATGGCCTCAATGGCAGCCACCTGCGTAGGGATGCGATAGTCTCTCCACGAATAGTAAGCGCGGTGTGTGTCGTAATAGCGCCCCATCTCTTCCTTGTAAACGGCATACTCATTGAGGCTCTGAAGGTATTCCTTGGCTCGTGTGGAAAAGCCATATTGTGCAAGGATAACGGCCGAACGAGCCTTGCCATAGATCGTCAACTTGGTTGTTTTCTTCTCCAAAAGGTTCAACAAATAGCGCATATCGGCCGACGGCTTGCGGCCCGCCAACGCACTGGCATACAAATAATTGCATGCGAACTCTGAGGGATCGAGCACCTGCGGATGCTTTTTCTGAGCCTCTTTCTTCATCGTTTTCACCTCGTCGGCTATCCGCCTATCCAAGTATTTAAAGGCTTCGGAAAGCAATCGTCTGTTCTCTTGCTGACCCGTCAGCGTGTTGAGACGCGCCAAAATGGTAGTAACCTCCATCGTCATATACTTGTTTCCGGGCATGTTAGGCCACCAACTGAAACTGCCGTCGGGGTTCTGCAACTGGGATAACTTATCGGCGAAAGTCTTCAAGCGGTAGTCTATGGCCGACTCATCCAAGTAATTGATGAGCTGTTGCTTCTGTTCCGTCTCACGGTTGGCATCTGACACCCATGGCGTCTCACTGAGAAGCATGGTCTTCAGCTCACTGTTCTTTTGCAGATTGCTGGCCAACGACGTCTCGGTTCCTTGCTCCTTCTGCCATAGCTTGACCGTTTGGCCGATGGAAGGATTAGCAACCATCAGTTGGCGGGCCAGCGAATTGGCATAGATCGCTGCCGCAAGCGACACGGCATTGCGCTCTGTGGGGTTGGCCACCGTGGGCAATGCTTGAATCATCAGCCATGCGGGATTGTTGGTATACTCCACGGTCAAACGGTTGCGCTTGTCGTTTGACGGGAACATCTTACTGATATCGAGCGTCTTAACGCCAGCTCCCACTTGTGTGAACGGCAGCGTTGTGGTCACAAACTCTTGGTTGGGCAGTAACGGAAGGTACCGCTGCTCACCATCGCTAAATCCTTGTCCCTCGGCCAAAGTGCGGACAACGAAGAGCGTTGCGCCACGTCCCAACTCGGCCAAGCGGTCGCCATCAACCGTAAACTCAGCCGTAGTGGTTTGTCCGGCCTTCACCTCGAAGGGGGCCGACAACTCCTCCAGCATCTTGTTGGTTTCTGGATCGACGATTTGCAAACGAGCTTTTCCCCTCACATCCTTCTCCGAAGTGTTAGCGATTCGGCACACCACGACCGACTCGTCGCCCTGCCGAACGAAGCGAGGCATATTGGGCTGCACCATCACCACCTTCTTGGCGACGGCTTCTGCGGTAATCTGGCCATAATTGAAAGCCTCATCATGCGCCAGGGCCATGAACTTCCAAGTGGTTACACTCTCAGGCAACGTAAAGGCGATGTTCACATTTCCATTGCCGTCGGTGGTCAGGGCGGGATAGAAGAAGGCCGTCTCATTGAAGTTCTCACGCACCTTTGTCACTGGGGAAGCGGATTCATCGCTACCCTCTTCGTCCTTCGAGAGACCAAGTCCCGCTATCGGTTCCGAGAGCTCCGAATCGGTTACTTGCATATTGGCATTGACCTTCTTTTTCGAAACAGCGACCTCTCTCAGCATCGTCCCTTTCGCCATCCGGTCGGCCGAGGCACTTTCCTGGCGCGCCATCAGCACCATGGACTGTTTATAATTAAAGGTGTAAGGATTGGCGAAGTTGAACATCTCACCATCGAAATGGGAAAAATCGAGACTGCGCACATTGAGCGCATTGTATCTTTCGAAGCCATAGAGACCATCGGCAAACTGCGATCCGCCGCGCCAAGGCGCATGGGGAAGCGATGCACCGTAATCAATGGTAAACCTCCAATGGAGCTTTGAAACGTCGTCGAGGCTCTTGTCGTACATCGTAGCCAACAGTTGCGCCATGGCCGGCTTGCCCTCAGGCGAGTCGATATGCAACGTCCACTGTTCCCTTTGGCCAGGCGTCAACTTGTCGCGGAAGGTCTTCCACGTCAGCTTCAACTTGTTATCGGGCGTAGGCCGGCAGATGTTCACCTCATGCTTATACATCTTTCCATTCTTCACCCATGCCATGGTGATGACCACTCCGTCGCCATACTCCTCCTTATAATAGAGCTTACGCGTAACGACCTCATCACTCAACTTGCTCACTCCCTTGGCCAGCATCTTGTTTCCGGCGAAGACTGAGTAATAGACATGCGTGTTCTTGTCGGACGTTCCCACTTGCAGATAGACAGGCGAACCGTCGTTAGGAAACTGCATTTCCGACAGATAGAACCAGTCGTGCGTCTGAACAACAGGCTTCTTATCGCTATACGTAAAGACCACAACACTCTTCCTCACGGTGTCCTGACCGCAAATCACCTCCAGCTGATGTCTTCCCGAAGCCAGCTTTTCGTCCAAGTCAATGGGCTTGTTGGCCTCAGCCGTCTTCCAAGCGCGCCCATCGAAGCAATACCTAACGTCGCCCTCGATGGATTCCTGGGCAAGGTTGGTACGACTGACGGTAAACGTCTTGAGGCTATCGCGCAACGTTTTGCTGGGCAAATCCACCTTCAGCACAGCCGAACGATTGCTCAACGCCAACGTGGCTTGCTCCTCATGGGTCTCGCCCGCGTTATCGGTCACCTTGGCATAGGCCACAACATGATAGTAAACAGCATGATTGAGGTCTACATCCTCAGGGTAAACCATCGGCATTTTCAACACAAACGAGCCATCGTCGGCCGTCACCACGGTATCGACCCGCAGCTCCTCGGATGGACAATCGGAACGCCTAAGCCACCACAAGGCAGGCTCGCGGCACACCTTATAGCTTACCTTCGCGCCCTGCACCGGCACTCCCGAATAGGTCTTGGCCCATCCACGCATTTGCACCGTGTCGCCAGGCTGGTAGGCTTCCTTGTAGGAATCGAACGTCACCTCATACGTGGGAAGCTTGTATTCCTCCACATTAAACCTCACGTATCCCATTCCTCTGTTCCTCACAGAGAACGCACCCGTGAGTCCCGCCTGCGGAAGGGTGAAATCGGCCGACGCCGTTCCATAGCTGTCGGTTGTCACCGTTTTCTTAGAAACCTCCTTGCCATTGGCGTCGAAGAGCGACAGTTCAAGTTGCTTGTCGGCCAACGGTGTCGTCTTCACGGCCTTGCCGTCGGTGAGATACGCAATGGCCGCCACACGCACCATCTGTCCGGGACGGTAGACAGCACGATCGGTGTATAGGCGAACGCTCTCCTCACGACTGTCGTTGTCGTAGAAACTGTAGTTGGTATGGACATCGATTTCCACGCCGGCCTTGTCGTTGTCGGTATAAGCGTATATCTTGTTGGGCGCACGTTTTTTGAACTTATGATACGCCTCGCCATTCTTATCGGTGGTGAGACAAACCGTTTGCTCCTTCTCGTTGTCATAATAGGTTTGCGTCTTCAGTCGCAGATGAGCCCCCGCGATGGCCTCACCGGTGGTGGCGTTGACCACCACAAACCGCTGCTGATTATCGGGAAGCCCCTGGCACATGACATAGACGTCGCTCACATGCAACAGGGCACGCTGCGCCTTCACGTTGCCATTGTCGGTGGTAGCCTCCATGACATACATGCCAACGGGCAGTCCCCCGATGATGAGCGAATCGGTGTTCTCCTTCCAGGCAGGCTGCCCCACATAGCGTTTCACCAGCGTCTGCACGGCTCCGGGAACGAGTTTTTTCTGCAACACCGCCCAGTCGGCCGGCTCGTTGGGATTGAGCGAGCAGTCGCCCTCAACGTTCACACGATAGATATTTACCGTGAGCGTATTGATGTTACGAATGAAATTGATGCGAACAAGGCGCTCCTGTTGGGGCAGGAAACTAACATCGCCAATATTGATGTTGAAAGAGGGCTGGCGCAATTCGCTCATGGCGTTGCGCAAGACATTCATCCTGGGCCAATCGCCCCACTTGCTCAGGGCGTAGTTGATGTAGTTTACCTGGTCGTCGACCGTTACGTCCGAAGCGTTGGCGACAAACTGATAATGCTCGATGGCCAACTCGCCCGCCTCGCGCAAGTCGCCATAGACATGAAGAAGCGAGTCGACCGCCTGCAGGTATTTCGACTTACGCACCTGCCACGTGTCGATAACCCCGTTTTGCTTGAGGTCGAGAGTGGCGCAGATGCAAGCCGCCGCACGGTTGCCTTTGGCAGCATAATAATCGTGAAGCGCCTTGAAGGCGCGGGCCTCCATACCCACCACATGCAGCAGGTCGTCGTAGAAGATCTTGCTGTCGACGCCCGACACCACCGCCGGCGCATACTCAGCACACTTTTGCTGGGCCAACATCTCCGGCTGCGCCATGGCCACCGCAAACCACTGTTTGCTCTTGGCTTGGCTCTCGTCCTTACCGTTGGCGCGCTGCTCATAGAGCTTTCCGAGCACGGTGGCATACACCGCCTTCATGGCAGGGTCCTTGGCCGCATCGGCATTCTCCTCGATCCGCTCAATCTCCACCTCGGCCGAGTCGGGGGCAATCTGTGTCTGCGCAGCGGCTTTCCACAGTTGGGCCTTGAGCATCTGTCCGTAGTCGGCGCCCGCTTGGGCCTTGTCGATGATTTTGTCGAGCCATTCCATCTGGGTGCGGGGCAAGTCTTTCGAACGCGCCTCCATCACTTTCTTCCACAACACAGGGTATGTCTCCGCCATGACCATGACCGGCATGAGCATGACTATGATGATGCCAATTACCTTTTTCATATCTTCCCTATAATAGTACATTTGCAAAGATAACGAATTTAGCGTACTTTGTCAAATTGCTTGTTGATTATTATGAAAATTTTACGGCTCCTTACAACATATTCTTTCTATTTAATGAATATTTGACATTCAATCCATGGTGGCACCCCCAGCCGTTTCATGCGTTGTCGAAGAATGCTCTCACGCCGTCCATAAAGCGCGACAACCGTTGTTCGGGACCGCTATAAGCCTGCGGACGCATGCGGCTCCACCACACCACCAATCGTTTTTTGGCTCTCGACATGGCCACGTAGAGCTTGCGGGCGTCCTCGGCCATGAGGTCGGGCTTGCCCTGATTGTAAAAGTTGGGAATGCGTCCGTCGACCACATCGAACACCACCACATTATTGAACTCCAACCCCTTGGCCTTGTGGATGGTCGACACGAAGACGCGGTCGTCGATGGCCGTCGAACTGCAAAGGTCGGCTTCCTTGAACGTGCTGAGCTCCATGACGTGATGGTCCAACTGTTCCTTGAGCGAAGGTTCACTCGCAGGGTCGATGATGTCGCCCGCCAAGAATCGGTACACATAGTCGATCTTGGGAACGTCCTTCCACCATCCTTTCTCCTTGAGCAAATCCGCCATGCGCTTCATCTCACCCACAAGGGCTGGCTCATCACCTTCGGGCAGGCGCTCGTAGAGCCTTTGGCGAGCCTCATCGTAGAACGATTGGTAGGCGCGGCGCAAGCGATCGACGCGCTGGCGAACGCTCGGCGAAGCCAGATAGGCACGCTGGCCATCGAGCCATTCGCGGCCATGCGCATAGCAATAGCCCACGAGCGACACGGTGGCGTTCACGTCGTCGTCGGCCAGATGCGAGTTATCGCCCTCCAAATGGAGCTCTGCCAACAGATGTTTCAACTTATAAGCCTTGAGGTCGGGGCGCAACAGGCGCATGAGTTTCAGCGTATCGAAGCACCGCGGGCATCGGCGCCGCCAATCGACCTCGGGCAGATAACGGCGCAAGTTGTAGTCCATGATGCGGTAATCGTACTCGGCGTTGTGGCCCATCAGGGCCACCTGCCCGTCGCCCACGAAGTTGAGAAACATACGGAGGGCGTCGGCATGGGAATGGATCTGATGGTGTCGGCGCTCCTCGATGATGGGATTGGCAATGTCGCCGAGCATGGCGGGAATGGTGCGATCGGTCTCAATATACACAGAGAACTTGGCCACGCTCCTGCCCTGCCGTATCTTTTCGGCGGCAATCTGCACGATGTCGTCCTCAAAGACGTTGAGTCCGGTGGTCTCGGTGTCGAACACCACGATGTCGTCTCGCTCATAAAGACTGAGGAATTCCTGCAGGTAGGTGTCGTCGTTGGGGCGAAGAAAATCGGCTGGGCTGATGGCGAGATCCCTCATTTTGCGAAGCCAGCCACGCGCGGAGGCCTCGCTCTCGCAGACACGCAGGCCAGTTAGGAGTTGCGACCAGGCGATGTGGTTGAGCTCGTTCGACAAAACGCTCAGGTGGGCCAACAACCATTTCACCTGCGGCAAGGCGAAGATGTCGGTTCCCGACACCTTGAAATGGCTCACGTCCAAGGCGGTGAGCGTCTCGCTCAACAGGTCGGCGTCCTTGTTGGAGTTGACCACAACAGCTGTGGTCTCACGGTCTGGCGCCTGCTGCGCCAGCGTTTTCACATAGCGAGCCACATCCTGCAGCTCGTCGTCGATGTCGCGACTGTCGCGTATCTGCATGTCGCCCGGCTGGGCCTTATCGTCGTTGTCGGGTCGGGGCAATAGGTCGGGGTCGGCAGCTAACTGATCGGCTGCAAACCGATTGAGCATGTCGACGAGATACTTGGGCGAGCGATGGTTGACATGGAGATGATGAACCGATCCCTTACATTGTCGCTTGATGGCCTCAAGTGTGGCCAACTTGGCTCCCATGAACGAGAAGATGGCTTGTTGCTCATCGCCCAGGAACATGAGGGTATGGGCCTGCGAGGGGGCGGTATCGGCACCATTTCCCGCCCACAACGCGTCGATGATGGCGAGCTGCAGGCGGTTGAGGTCTTGCACCTCGTCGACCTGGATCCAAGGATAGCGCTTGCAGGGGGTGCCGCCGCGAAGTGTGGCGTAGGTCTTGATGAGCAAATCCTCGAAGTCGAGCAAGTTGTATTGTTGCTTGTAAGCCGTGTAGGCGTGGGCGTATTTCATCTTGAACAAGGTGCGGTCGGCCACCTGCCGAAGGCCGGCATCGAAGGCCGCCGAGCGCGCCACGTCGACATAATAATCGTTGTGTTCGTAGATGTCCACCATTTGATCGGCCGTAAACTCCTTGCCCACGGCCCGACAAAGGGCGCGCATCACCTGCACATCGGTGGGTGTGGCGCAGTCGGGGTGTTGCCGCAGCTCGCGTGGCAGGCCCATCTTTATCTCCTCCATGAGATGGGAGAAGAACATAATCTCGCTATAGGCGCGCCTTCGGTTAAAATTGGCCTGCACCTTACCCTCGTCCTCCTGCAAGTAATTGGCGAGGATGCTCACCACGGTGTCCTCGTCGATGATGGCGCTCTCTGCCGGCACCACACGGTTCTCGAAGAGGAAATGGGAGCAGAAGCGGTGCACGTTGCCCACAAAGATCTGCTCGATTCCTGCGTCGTCGATGTTCCGCTGTATGCGTTCGCGCATGCCGCGGGCGGCTCGGTTGGTGAAGGTGAGGCAGAGCATGGCGTCGTAGTCCATGCCCTGGGCATGGGCGTGGCGCACGCGCTCGGCCAATATCTGGGTCTTGCCACATCCCGGAGGGGCCAAAACGAGGTGCCGTCCTCCCACCATTCCGATGACCTTCTGTTGGCTCTCGTCGGGTTGCCAGGTGTGTTGCGTAGTGTGGTTCATGTGCTTGGGGTTTACTGAATGGGGCCCATCATCGCATGGGCTGTTTATAAAAAGAAGGCAGGCGGACAATCATGGCAACACCATGGCTGTCCGCCTGCTCGTATGAAGACGGCTGCTTACTTCTGCTTCAGGATGATTCCACCCTTGGCTTGCAGCGTTACCTTGGCCTTTCCGTCCTTGCCCACCTTAAGTGTGCGCAACTCGGGGTCGGGCCAACGCTGGCCTTTCTTCAGCTTGGCGTCCACATAGTAGTCGATCGTCTGGCCTGCCAGCATGGGCAGGTTGAGGGTCAGCGTCATCGGATTGTCGGTTCCGTTGATGCCGCCCACCAGCCATTTGTCGGCATGGCGGCGTGCCACAACGGCGTACTTCGTGGGATAACCGTCGACAAAACGTGTCTCCTCCCATGTGGTGGGAAGCTCCTTGAGGAACGCCTTCTCCAAGTCGGGCAACTCGTCGACCACGTTGGGGGTAACCTCCACGCAATTGACCGAGCACTGGTTGGTGATGGCGGTGGCCATCTCGAAGATGTCGGACGTGAAGCGTTGGTGGCGACTCTTGTTGTCCTTGCTGAGCATGCGGTTCATGATAACGCCACCCCAGTCGAAGCTACCCACGGCATTGCGTCCGAAGGGATGCATGGCCATGTCGTAGCCCTCGCGACGAGCGGCCTCCTCGGTGAAGAACACATTCTCAGAAGCCAGAGCGGCCTCAGAACCCACATAGTTGGGATAGAGTCGCTCCCAGCCGCGCGGCAATGTGCAACCGTGGAAGATTACCTGCAGGCCGTAGTCGTTGGCGTCGCTGAGGATGTCCTCATAGAGCTGCATGGTGTGCTGCTTGTCGCCAGCGAAGAAATCGACCTTGATGCCCTTCACACCAATCTTCTGCATCCACGCCATGGCTTTCTTGCGGGCGATAGGACGGTTCATGATGTTGAGCGGGCCCTGCGGGGCGTTGTTCTCAAAGCCGTTGGAGTTGAACCACAGCATAAGGCTCACTCCCTTGCCTTGGGCGTAACGACTGAGCTTCTCCATGCGCTCGTAGCCGATGTTGGTGTCCCACCAGTTGTCGACAAGCACATATTCGTACCCCATCTTGGCCGCCAGGTCGATAAACTGCACCTGATCGTCGTAGTTGATGCTGCCATCTTGCCAGATGAGCCAGCTCCAGGTGTAGCGACCGGCCTTGTAGTCGGTGGTGGGCTCATAGAGCGGATCAACCACGTCGTAGGGGATGGTGGTCTCAACGATGGGCCTCAACGTCTGCCCGACGGTGATGGTGCGCCATGGCGTTGAGCCGGGCAGGCTGATGCCAGGATAGGCTGCGCCCCACCCGTTGTTCTCACCCTCCTGCGGATAGGCGATGGTATAGCCCTCGCCAGCCTTGTACTCGGAGAGGCGCGAGCCACAATAGTCGCCTGTCACACCGGTCTCCGACACCAACGCCCATGCCTCGCCTTCGGCCGACGCCTGCTTTTTGGCGGCGCCACCAATGTGGAAGAGGCAGGGGAACGTGTAACCCACGCCATACTGCGACGGTTGGGTCATGGGTGCGTCGGACGTAAACACCTCCTCGTAACTGGGTTTGGTGGTTTCCCAACCCGTCATGGGTTGTATCTGCGGGGAGATGAACGTGGTGGTCGACTCAGGGAAATTGAACGATGACACTTCCTCGTAGACCATGGCTTGCTTGGGGTTGTTGCTCTTTGGGCGCGGCAGGGTGTAGCGATAAGCCACATCGTTGTCCGACACGTTGAGCGTAACCACCATCTGCAACTTCTTTTCGTTGGCGAACGTCAGCACGGCTTGGTTGGCCACATAGTGGGCCTCCGATGCCTTGGTGCGCGTCATGGTGTAACGTTTGTCCACCTGGGCTTGCTTGGCGTCGGTCAGCGTCAGCCCCTTCGTGAAATCGCCCATGTTGGTGCGCAGGCCGAGGCGCGAGGTGCGCAGGATGGTCTGGCCAGCATAGGTCACGGTGTAGTTGGCGCGACCGCCGTCGTCGTTGACAGTCACAACGAGCTTGCCATCAGGCGAGCTAACCTTGCTCTCTTTAGCCGCCATAGGCAGCGCGGCGAGCAGGGCCAACGCTGAAAGCATCAAAGTTCTTTTCATTATAAATATGTGATGTGTTGGTTAAAAAGCAAACAAGTGCTTACAGGTTGTCCTTCTCGATATCCTTGAAGTAGCGGTAGGTGCCCACCTTCAGCTCCTCGGTAGCGGCCTCGTCGGCCACGATAACGCTATGGGCGTGTTGCTGCAGGGCCGAGATGGTCCAAGCCTGTGTGACGGGGCCCTCGACAGCTGCCTGCAGGGCGCGCGACTTATGGTGTCCATTGCACAGGATCATCACCTCTTGGGCCGCCATAACGGTACCCACACCAACGGTCAGGGCGTGCTTAGGCACCTTGTTGACATCGTTGTCGAAGAAACGAGAGTTGGCGATGATGGTGTCGGTGGTCAGCGTCTTCACGCGGGTGCGGCTGGTGAGGCTTGAGAAAGGCTCATTGAAGGCGATGTGACCGTCGGGGCCGATGCCACCGATGAAGAGGTGGATGCCGCCCACTGCCTTGATCTTCTCCTCATAGCGAGCGCACTCGGCCTCCAAATCCTCGGCGTTGCCGTTGAGGATGTTCACGTTCTCACGGGGAATGTCGATATGGTCGAAGAGGTTGCGAGCCATGAAGCTATGGTAGCTCTCGGGGTGGCTCTCGGGCAGACCTACATACTCATCCATGTTGAAGGTGATGACGTTGCGGAAGCTAACGCGACCCTCCTTATTGGCTTTCACCAAAGCGGCGTACATGCCCTCGGGCGAGCTGCCTGTGGGCAAACCGAGCACGAAAGGACGCTCGGCTGTGGGTTGAAACTGGTTGATACGCTCCACTACATGGTTGGCTGCCCACTGTGAGAGGCGGGCGTAATCCTGTTCAATAATTAGTCTCATAATCTGATTGGTTTAAATTAAGATTGATTGCAATATGCAAAAGTAGTAATTTTCTTTGGAAAAGCCTCACTATTCGGAAGAAAAATGCCATCCTTCTTCTTGCAGCCGCCTCATGAGGCAAGCCACCTTCTTTTACCAATAATCACAACAAATGCACTCACGAGAAGGCCGTTAAAATCAGCGAGCGGATGTTTGGTCGAAAATACGCGATTCTCAGACGTTTTTCGTAACAACCTAACACCCAACGAGTTATCTACGCAAGTCTTTTCCCATCTCTCCACATCCCACTTTCCGCACTACAAAACATGCCTAAACGAGGCACGAAACATGCCTAAACGCAGCTCAATACATGCCTAAACGAGGCACGAAACATGCCAAAAGGCAGTTCGGTTAGGCATCTTTCGCAACAGCTGCTCTCACACGAGCCGTCGGCAAAGGGCAGAAACGCCAATTCCAAAGCGCTTTTTCGCGTTTTCCGCTTCTATTTCACCCACCTGCCAAGTATATAGATTGGGTAAATAATGATTGACATTTACAGCTCCATAAGCACCGTTTTGCGGCCATTTTTGCATGCGCACATTACTTAATAAATGATAAAACGCGGCGCACTAAATAGGTTTTCTCCTGCAAAATGCTTATTTTTGCAAAATATTGTGCTTAGATATGAAGAAACGTAGGCTTATCTCCTTTTTCCTGTTTCTGCTGTTGGCCCTGACGCTTCAGGCGGCCAACAAGCGGTTCACACTCGTCATCGACGCTGGCCATGGCGGCAAAGACCATGGAGCTCCTGGCGCCATCTCGGAGGAGAAGAACCTTACGCTGAAGTATGCACTGGCCTTTGGACGACTCGTGGAGGCCAAATGCCCCGACGTGAAGGTCATCTACACCCGTACCACCGACACATACCTCACCCTGCACGAGAGGGCCGAGATAGCCAACCGCAACAACGCCGACCTCTTCATATCTATCCACATCAACGCCCTCGACGGCATACACACGGCACGTGGATTCCAAAGCTACACGCTCGGACGTGGCGAGACAACGGGCGACAAGGGCCTGAAAATGAACGCCGACGTAGCCAAGCGCGAGAACTCGGTGATCTTCCTGGAGAGCAATTACAAGACGGTGTATGCCAACCTCAACGGCAACGCACCCGAGCTCGACATCATGGGCGAGATCATCGCCGACCAAAACCGTGAGCGAAGCGTGTATCTCTCACGACTCATGCAGCAGGAGGTGTGCAAGGCCACGGGGCGACAGAACGGCGGTTCGCACCAAAACAACCTGGCGGTGCTCCGACTGACAAAGATGCCGGCCATCCTGTTGGAACTGGGGTTCATATCGACACCCGACGAGGAGAACTACATGAACACGGAGGATGGACACACCAAGTATCCCATGGGATTCTATAACGCATTCATCCGATACAAGGAGAAATACGACAACTCGATCGACGTGCCCTATCGCGTAGGGGCCGAGGGCCGCCGAACACCACCCGCTGAGCCCATCAGGGTGCCCGAGCCCGAGGCAAAGCCCGCAGAGAAGAAGGAGCAGGCGGCACCTCGACAGAAGGCGACAACCACACGCAAGGAAGCGCCTGCAGCTCCCCCCAAGGCGGCAAACGAGGATCGGCCGGTGTTCAAGATTCAGATTCTCGTGAGCAACGGGGTGCTCAAGGCCGGCGACAGTCAGTTCAAGGGCCTTACGGGTTGCGACGTCTACGAGGAAGGCAACTACAAGAAGTACACCTACGGAGCAAGCAACGACTACAACGAGATCTACCGTCTGCGAAAGCAGATACTGGATAAGTTCCCCGAAGCGTTCATCATCGCCTTTAAGAACGGCAAGAAAATGAATGTGAACGAGGGCATTCGCGAATTTAAGAAAAACAGACAGGCAGGCAGATAACCTGCCCCCATTTAAACCCAACACGCACGATTATGAAGTCATTCACCAAGGAAATCAAGATTGCCCTCGTGGCAGTCACTGGCATCATCCTATTGTTCTTCGGACTCAACTTCCTGAAAGGCATGTCCATCTTCTCGAATGATGACACCTATTATATAAAGTTTAAGGATATCAGCGGGCTCTCCGCATCCAACCCCATCTACGCCGACGGCTATCAGGTGGGCGTGGTAAAGGACATCAGCTACGACTACGATGGCAACAATGGCGTGGTGGTGCGCTTCAGCGTGAACAACAGCCTGCGCATCCCCAAGGGCTCATCGGCCGAAATCATCAGCGACCTCATGGGCAATGTGAAGATGAACCTGCTGCTCGCCAACAACCCCAGGGAGCGCGTCATGCCAGGCGACACGCTGACCGGCGCCATCAACAATGGAATGATGGGAAAGGTGGCCGCCCTCGTGCCAACCATCGAGAAGATGCTGCCAAAGATGGATAGCATCCTCACCAGCGTCAACGCGCTCATGGCCGACCCGGCTTTGGCGCAATCGCTCCACAACGTGCGCGACATCACGCAGAACCTCACCACCACCACACGCGACCTCAACACGCTCATGGCAACGGTCAACGGCCGCATGCCGGGCATCATGAACAAGGCCGACGCAGCACTCGCCAAGGCGGGCACCACGCTCGACAACACCTCGACACTGACCGCAAACCTCGCGGCTGTGGATGTGGCGGGTACCATGCAGCAGGTGAACAACACGCTGGCCAACGTGCAGCAAATCACCGAAAAGCTCAACAGCAAGCAGGGAACACTCGGACTGCTCATGAACGACCCGGCGCTCTACAACAACCTCAACGCTACCATGATAAGCGCCGACTCGTTGCTCACCAACCTCAAGGCGCACCCCAAGCGCTACGTACACTTCTCGCTGTTTGGCAAAAAGGACAAATAGGCGAAAACAATGCAAGGACATTCGTGGGACAAACAAAATCGAAAAAAATACGAAGAGGATGTTTCACGGATGCCCATGCGCGTCATAACTCGGTCATAAAGGGATGATTAGGAAACGAAAATAATTGTTTCACGAAAACTCGAAGAATAGCCAAACAATCTCGTATCGATCTAATAGTCAGCAAGTTAAACCACAAAGCGCACCCCACCCCACCACTTTTCGGACAAAAACGCTTAACTATCGGATAAATAGGGAGTTACGCGACGAATAGCCAAAAATCAAAAAACAAGACATTTGGAAATTCGGAAAATCTTTATTAAATTTGCATTCCCTTAAAAGAGCGGAAACGTCTACTGAGGTAACAATTCACAATAATCTGTCCACATGAAGCCAAGTTCTGATGCTCGTTGGGACCAATCGCTTGCGCTCATACGCAAGAACGTCACCGAGCAAATATACAATACATGGTTCAAGCCTATCGTCTTCGAGCAGTTTGATGAAGCTCAGAAGATGATACTCGTACAGGTACCCAGCCCCTTTGTGTACGAGTACCTGGAGGAGAACTTTGTCGACTTGCTGAGCAAGGTGCTGCACCGATGCTTCGGACAGGGTATCGGACTGAAGTATCGTGTGGTGACCGACAAGGAGCACAACCTCTCACAAGACATTGAGGCTGACCCGACCGACGTCGAACAGCAGCAGAAGCCACGGACAAAAGGTAACCAAAGCCCATCAATACTCGATGCGGCACAGCCTCAGCAGATCGATTCGCAACTGAATCCGCACCTCACTTTCAACAATTATATTGAGGGAGACAGCAACAAACTGCCGCGCTCCGTAGGCATGTCCATTGCCGAACACCCCAACACCATGCAGTTCAACCCCATGTTCATCTATGGACCGTCGGGTTGCGGAAAGACGCATCTCATCAACGCCATTGGCGTAAAGACCACACAAATCTATCCGCAGAAGCGCGTGCTATACGTTAGCGCGCGTCTCTTCCAGGTGCAATACACCAACGCGGTGCTGCAAAACGCGGTAAACGACTTCATCGCTTTCTACCAAACCATCGACATGCTCATCGTAGATGACATACAGGAATGGGTGAGCGCAACAAAGACCCAGGAGACGTTCTTCCACATTTTCAACCACCTTTTCAGAAACGGAAAGCGTATCATCCTCGCAAGCGACCGACCTCCTGTGGACCTCAAGGGCATGCCCGACCGTTTGCTCACGCGCTTCTCGTGTGGTCTCATCGCCGAATTGGAGAAACCTAACACGCAGCTTTGCATCGATATCCTGGAAAATAAGATACGACGCGACGGACTGCGCATACCGCGCGACGTCATCCAACTCATCTCTGAGACAGCCAATGGCAGCGTGCGCGACCTGCAAGGGGTCATCAACTCGCTCATGGCCTACTCCATTGTTTACAACAGCGAGATCGACATGCGACTGGCCGAACGCGTCATCAAGAGAGCGGTTAAGATCGACGACCATCCGCTTACCATCGACGACATACTCGATAAGGTGTGCACCCATTACAACGTAACGCCCGAACAGGTCAACTCCAAGAGCCGAAAGCGCGACTATGTGCTGGCTCGTCAGGTGTCGATGTACCTGGCTCAGAAATACACAAAGATGCCTGCCAGCCGCATCGGAAAGCTCGTTGGCAACCGCGACCACTCCACCGTGATACACAGTTGCACACAAGTGGAGAAACGCCTGGTAACCGACAAGATGTTCTCGGCTGAGGTGTCAAGCATCGAAAACTCCTTCAAACTGAAAGGATAAGGCTTTCAACAAACAATTGCAAGCCGGCAATTCCAAGGGAAGAAGACTAACGCCGAACCAACGCAAAAGCGTTATCCGCATAAAAACACGCACGTTCCAGCACACGAGCGCAAAGAGAACAATCATGCAAAAGCAAAGAATCTAGCGTTCCACCATCGTGAAACGCTGGATTCTTCGTATGCAACTATTTAACCATAACAGTCATTAGATTATATTTTTTGTTCGTGTTTGTTTCGAGATGGATGCGTTAGGGGCTTTGGGGGCATAGCGAACCAAGGCGAAACACGAACGGAACAAAAATGCAGAAAGAAACGCTTACAAGCGTTGAAAAGATGCCATAACACCCTTGAAGCATTCCTATTTCGGTCTAACGACAGATTTATGGGGCAAGGATGGGTAAAGCAACGAAGGGAGGTCATCGAGTCCTCATCCATCAACAACGGAACGATGCGGCTCCAATAAGCAAGTTGTTGTCCTGAAAAAAATCACAAATGAAGGATGAACAGGCTATTCATCATCCTCCAATAGCAAAGGAACGGCTTATTTTTGTTAATCTTTGTAATTAACGTAAAAATATGAATTATAAAGTGTACTTTTGCCAACGACAACTAAATAACTGTTTAGAAACAACTCTATCTATCAAAAATCGAAGACATGAAAGTAAGAACTATTGCTCTGTCCACGCTGCTTCTGAGCAGCCTGGGCGCATCAGCGCAGGTAACGGTCGACGTGGATGCCGCGCAGAAAGGCAAGGCGGTCTCTCCCATGCTGTATGGTATCTTCTATGAAGACATCAACCATGCCGCCGACGGAGGTCTCTACGCCGAGCTCGTTCGCAACCGCAGCTTTGAAGACAACAACAAGGCCCCCGAGCATTGGAAGGCCAAAGGAAATGCCTCTTTGCAGCTTATCAGCAAAGGATTGCTCAACAAGGTGCAAGGAAAAGCGCTCGAAGTGACATTCAACGGCGACGGCGACGGTTTCAACAACGAAGGCTATTGGGGCATTCCAGCTGTGCAAGGACGCACCTATAAGTTGTCGTTCTGGGCCAAGGGAAAGCTCAAAGGCAAACTGAAGGCTTACCTGAGCTGCGGTTGTGGAACCAAGGTGTTCGCCTCAACCGAGTTTGAAGGCAAGCAATTTAGCAACAAATGGACCAAATACGAGGCCACTCTGACCAGCAAAACCAACCATCCTAAGGCTTTGTTGTGGTTTGCTGCCACTGGCAAAGGCAAGCTCGCGTTCGACGTGGTGAGCCTTATGCCACCTACATTCAATAACCGCGAGAACGGCATGCGCCCCGAATTGGCGTCGATGCTGTACGACCTCCACCCCAAATTCTTCCGCTTCCCTGGTGGTTGCTTTGTGGAAGGACAGCAAAGTCCCGACAACGCCTTCCGTTGGGAGCGCACCATAGGTCCCATCGAAGAGCGCCCAGGCCACTGGAACGTGAACTGGGGCTATCGCACAACCGATGGCATCGGTTTCCACGAATACCTGCAACTGGCCGAGGATCTCGGATCTAAGCCGCTCTATGTGGTGAACGTAGGCATCTGGCATGGTGGCTTCACACCCGTCGATTCCATCCAGCCTTGGATCGACGAGACGCTCAACGCATTGGAGTATGCCAACGGTCCTGTGACCTCAAAGTATGGTGCGCTGCGCGCAAAGAACGGACATCCCACTCCGTTCAACATCGAATATCTGGAGATTGGCAACGAGAACAACCAGCCTAACCCCCGCGAGCAAAGCGACAACTACTACAAGCGCTTCCAGCTCTTCCGCGACGCCGTGCTGGCCAAATACCCCAACATGCACATCATAGGCAACGTGGCCTCATGGGGAACCGACGATCCCACATGGGATTCTGACGAGAAGGTGGAGCTCCTCGACGAGCACTATTACCGCACCCCGAACTGGTTTGCCGACAATTTCCGCAAATACGACACCTACAACCGTCAGGGTCCAGACATCTATGTGGGTGAGTACGCCGTGACTCAAGGCTTCGGAAACGTTGGAAACCTCAACGCCGCCTTGGGCGAAGCCGTATATATGATGGGTATGGAGAACAACTCCGACATCGTGAAGATGGCAAGTTACGCACCTATCTTCGCCAACGTCAATGAGACGAGATGGCGTCCCGACATGATTCAGTTCAACGCAACGCGCGCATTGGGCACACCTTCCTACTACGTGCAGCGCATGATGGCCAACAACGTGGGAACACGTATCATGGCTGTTACGCAGAGCAACCCCTACAAGGTGAACCCCGACGACATCAAGGTAAAACCAGCAACCTGCGCCGTAGGTGTAGGCACATGGGGAACCAACGCCAGCTTCGAGGAGAAGGCACTCACCCTGGAGGAAGGCGCCACAAGCCAACCGGTGGCCAAGGCCGAGGTGAAAGGCACATGGAAGAAGGAAGGCAACGTCGTGAAACAGACCTCTTGGGAGGAAGGAACGGTACTGCTCAACAACAAGCTGTTCACCTCCGACGAGTACACATACAAGGTTCGTGCCCGCAAGGACAAGGGCCACGAAGGCTTCCTCGTTGTATTCAACTATGTGGATGAGGACAACTATTGCTGGTTGAATCTTGGCGGATGGGGTAACGGGCAGCACGCCATCGAGCAGGTCATCGACGGCAGCAAGGCACAGATTGCCATGACTCCCGGCCGTGTAGAGGAAGGTCGCTGGTATGACGTGGAGCTCCACGTAAAAGGCGATAGCGTCTACACAAGCATCGACGGCAAGCAGATCTTCGCCGCAAAGTTGAAGCCCAGCACCTTTGCCAACTTCTTCTCAAGCGCCACATACGACGAAGCCTCAGGCGAGTATATCGTGAAACTGGTGAACACCAGCACCGAAGCCACCACCGCACGCATCAACCTGAAGAACCATAAGAGTTCGAAGGGTCGCGTGATACGCCTCACTGGCGAGAAGGGCACATCCGAGAACACCATCGAGCAGCTCACCAACGTCGTTCCGACCGAGGAGCAAGTGAGTCCCGACGCCGACGGTGTGACACTCGACATCCCCGCCAACTCGCTCAACATTGTTCGCATCAAATAAGCATCATGGTTAAATAACCGCAAAGGGGCGTGCCACGAATTGTGACACGCCCCTTATTATTTTCATTCCTTTTGTGGCGTCGGCCCATTGGCGTTAGGAAGAAACCGCTTTCATGCTACGCTTCCATTTGAGGTAACCCAATACCGCAATGATAACGTATAGGCCATAAAGCGAAGCCTTGAAAGGAATATCCTTGTAGAAATAAAGCACGCAAGTAACCACATCCACCACAATCCAAATGAGCCATTGCTCGAGGTATTTGCGCGCCAGAGCCCACACACCCACAAAGCTGAGGGCTGTGGTGAAGGCGTCGGCCACGGGAACCGTGGAGCCCACCAACGTGAGCCAATACCACAAGATGGCCCAAATGGCCAACGTGGCCACCGCCCACGGCAACACCAAACTCTTCTTGAAGTGGGTAACCGGAAGCGCTTCCTTAGGCGCTTGGTTGCGTTTCTTGCCAAACTTCCACACCCACACACCATAAACGGTCATGGCAATGTAATAGAACTCCATGCCACAATCGGCATAGAGTCCCTTTTGGTAATAGAGCACAATGTCCATAACCTGCATCACAAAGCCTACGAGCCAAAGCCACAGGCTGGCCTTATACTCCAAAAGAATGTAGGCCAATCCGAGGATGGTGGTGGTGATGTCGAGCCAATGGGCAACGAAATAGTCTTGCATTAGAATCGCAACGTAATGTTACCCATCATGGTAAAGCCTGCCATAGGCACAAAACCGATCTGGTAATAACGGGGATCGTCGTCCTTGTCGGTGGCCTTCTTATATGCAGAATATACCCAACCGCTTGCGGCATAATGGCGATCGAAGAGATTGTTCATGCTGAGGCCGAACACCACCTCCTTCATCACCTTCTTCATAGGCAAGGTATAGCTCAGGTTGAGGTCGCTCTGCGAGAAGCAGGGAAGCGAGCGCTGCTTGTTCTCACTGTTGTCAAGATACTGGCGGCTTACGAAATTGGTGTGCCAAACAGCCTCGAACCCACGATAGTGGAAGTTGGCGAAGCCATTGAGGATCACCGACGGTGAGAAGGCCAGGGTCGACTTGTCGTAATGGATGGTGCGATAGTGCGAAGCTGCGCCCCAATCATCCACATACTCGGTGAAGTCCTTGATACGGTTCTGCGAAACGGCTGCATTACCGGCCACGGTCAACCAAGAAAGCGGGCTCCAGTCGGCCGTAATCTCGGCACCCATGCGATAGCTCTTGTCGATATTGGTTGTGAGGTTCTCGCCAATATCGCTCTGCTGACCGGTCTGCACCAGCTGATCCTTATAGTCCATGTAGTAGAGGTTCACGCCGGCATGCCAGTTGCCACCATTGTACTCATAGCCCAGCTCGGTATCGGTGAGATGCTCGGTCTTGGGAGCGGGATAGGAGCCGTTGTCGGTGAAGTTGTTGCGCTCGGGCTCACGACCGGCATAGGCCACAGAGATATAGGCGCGATGACCGCCCAAGTGGAAAACGAATCCGGCCTTGGGGTTGAAGAAGTTGTAGTCCTCGTGAATGTCGAGGGCGTGGTTATAGTAAGTGCCATCGGCATTCTTGTAGAACTTGTCGTTAACACCCGTTGTCTTATAGTGAACATGGCGATACTGCAAGTCGAGGAACGCATCCCACCAAGAGGTGAGGTGCTCGGTGGCCTTCACGAAAGCCGAGTAGTCGAACTTATGAGCGTCGGAATCGTAGTATTGGTTGGAGGCATAGGGCTTCACGATGTTGGCGATTGCCACTCCTGTAGGCACAACATCCACGTAACCAAAGTGGTTGCCGCGGAACTGTTGCAGGTTCACGCCTCCCACAATGTCCCAAAGCTCGTCCTTGTAGTTGACGTTGTACACCACACCATAAGTATGCTGCGTGAGGCCTTTGCGACGGATGAAGTCGTGGCGCTCCACAAAGTTGCCATTGGCGTCTTTGGCGTACATGCCAAACTTGGCGAACTTGTTGTTGTAACGGAACTCCTTGTAATAGCCATAGCCGTAGGTGTAATGCAAGGCGGCATTGTGGGTCCAATGGGCCGAGGGCTGCCAAGTGAAGCTCAGGATGTTATGGTCCTGGGTAAAGTTATCGGTGGTCTTGTTCCAATAGGAACCGTCGGCCAGCTTATAGCGGAAGGTCTGGAAGTTGCCGGCTTCGTCCTGCGGGAACATCCAGTTGTCCTCATCAAACACCATTCCCTCATACAACGAGTTGAAACGGCCCAAGCCATGCTCGTACATATCCTTATAAGTGCCAATGCCCTGGTCCATGAGCGAGGCATCGTCGTTGCCAGCTGTTACGCCGCTCCACGCCTGGCCCGTGTGCTCGTAGTTGCCAATGTTCTTATAACGAATCTGGAAATTGTCGCCCAACCATGTCAAGCCGCCGTAGAACGAACCGCTGTTGCCATCCGTGCCATGCACGAATCCGTCGGTTCCAGTGTGATGGAAGGCACCATCGAAGATGAGGTGGTTGAAGAGCAGGCCTGTAGAGAAGTTGAGACCTGTGTTATAAGTGTTGTAGGTTCCATACGAACCAGTCAACTCCAACGTCGGCTTGAGACTTGGAGCGGCCGTAGCCAATGAGATGGTTCCGCCAAAGGCACCGTCGCCATTGGTAGATGTTCCAATACCGCGCTGTATCTGAGCCGAGCCAAGAAGCGAACCGTAAGAGTTCATGTTGGCCCAGAATACCGTTTGATCCTCAGGCGAATTGAGCGCCACACCATCGAGCGTTACGTTAATGCGGCTACCCGCAGCGCCACGAACGCGCATGTAGACTGTACCCGTTCCGAGGCCATTCTCGCCCCACGCCAGCACACCAGGGGTGTTGGCAAAGAGGAATGGCAACTCGCGACCTGTCTTGCTAAATGTGTTAAGTTCCTTTTTTCCAATGTTTGCCACTGCAAACGGTGCATCGTGCTGTGCACGCACTCCTTTGACAACCACCTCTTGCAGGGTGGCCTGCTTCAGCGAGTCGCCAACCGACTGTGCTTGAGCCTGCGCGGGAATCGCTCCTGCCAAGGCCAAAACCAGCGGTGTTCCACTAATCAAATGTTTCATTGATACAATGAATTAAAAAAAATAATAATATGAAAGGGAAATCCTTTTACCTACGCCGGCATTATCCGGATCAGGTTCATGGGTATGTTCTCAGCACCAGCCAATCGACTGGGCACCCCTTTAGATGGCTGTTTACCATCCACATGCAAAATTACGATGATTTCGGCAGACAACCAAACGAAAACAAAGGTTTAACGCTACCAACACCCAACTGGACCAAAACGACGGCAAAACAAAACATCCGCAAGTGGCTGACGGGAGATAGCGATAGATCTTGCGACTCAACAGAAGAAACTTCCATCATCGAACGACAAGCATATCAGGGAAAGAAAAACCGCAACAACCTATACACCCATCTACACTATTTTTCCCAAGCACACTTGCCCTTGGTCGCATATACGCGATTCTCAGCATTTTATGCAATCCATTGAAAGTCAACACCTTATCACCAAAACCATTCAATCAACAATTCTCTATCCACATCAAATGCCACAAAACATGCCTAATCGAGGTGCGGAACATGCCCAATCGTACTGCGAAAGACCCCCGATCGACTCTCGAAACATGGTCGATCGCAACTCGATACATGCCTAACCGCAACCACATGGCTCGTTTTTTGCCTTTCGATTCCACAAAAACGCATATTTCGTTCTCTATTTCAAGCAAAATCCCGACACAACTTTCTAACCAAACAACCTGACAATAATCATGGGTAAACGCCCCACCCTACTCGTGGCCCAACGGTCCTTCCACAAACCCATCGCATGCCACCACCATCAGGGAACAACCGTCCGCAAACAACAAGCATAGGCCATTGTTGCCGCAATAAACTGAAACGAAACGGCCGCGCCACTCTTGTCGGACGACAAGCGAGGCGCGGCCTATCATTAGTTTCCTGCTAACGCAAGAAACTTACCAATCAATCTGTTAGCAAGACTTGCAGGGAGCCCACGGCTTCAACTCCTTGAAGAAGTCGTGACCCTTGTCGTCCACCAGGATGAAAGCGGGGAAGTTCTTCACCGTAATCTTCCAAATGGCCTCCATGCCGAGCTCAGGATACTCCACGCAATCGATGCTTGTGATGCACTCCTGCGAAAGAACGGCAGCAATGCCACCAATGGTTCCAAGGTAGAAACCGCCGTGCTTCTGGCAAGCGTCGGTAACCACCTGGGTGCGGTTGCCCTTGGCAATCATCACCAACGAGCCACCATGATCCTGGAACTCATCCACATAGGGATCCATACGGTTGGCCGTTGTTGGGCCCATAGAACCGCAAGGATAGCCCTCCGGAGTCTTTGCCGGACCAGCGTAGAGGATGGGATGATCCTTGAAATACTGAGGCAGATCCTCGCCAGCGTCGAGACGAGCCTTCAGCTTGGCGTGTGCAATGTCGCGGGCCACAATGATGGTGCCATTGAGGCTCACGCGAGTAGAAACGGGATACTTAGTCAGCTCAGCGCGCACAGCGTCGATGCCCTTGTCAAGGTCGATAACAATGCCCTCGCTACCTTCGCCTGCCTTGCGATACTCCTCAGGGATAAGTTCGCTGGGGTTGGCATCCATCTTCTCCAACCAAACACCATCCTTGTTGATGATACCCTTGATGTTACGATCGGCCGAGCAACTCACGCCGAGGCCGATGGGGCAGCTTGCGCCGTGGCGAGGCAAGCGGATGACGCGGATGTCGTGGGCCAGATACTTGCCGCCAAACTGTGCGCCGAGGCCAATCTTGTGAGCCTCCTCAAGCAGTTTCGCCTCAAGGTCGATGTCGCGGAAGGCGCGACCCGTCTCGTCGCCCGTGGTAGGCAGGTTGTCGTAATACTTGATGGAACCCAACTTCACGGTGAGCAGGTTCTTCTCGGCCGATGTACCACCAATGACGAAGCAGATGTGATAAGGAGGACAAGCAGCCGTTCCCAGGCTCTTGATCTTCTCCACCAGGAAGGGAAGCAGCGTGCCCTCGTTCTGGATGGTGGCCTTGGTCATGGGGTAGAAATAGGTCTTGTTGGCAGAACCGCCACCCTTGGCCACCATGATGAAGCGATACTCATCGCCCTCCTCAGCCTCAATGTCGATCTGTGCGGGCAGGTTGCACTTGGTGTTCACCTCTTCATACATGGTGAGCGGTGCGTTCTGCGAATAGCGCAAGTTGTCCTGCGTATAGGTGTTGTACACTCCGAGCGAGAGAGCCTCTGCGTCGTCGAAGCCCGTCCAGATCTGCTGGCCCTTCTCACCATGGATGATGGCGGTGCCGGTGTCCTGGCAGAAAGGCAACACGCCCTTGGCTGCCGAGTCGGCGTTACGAAGGAACTGCAGAGCCACATACTTGTCGTTCTCAGAAGCCTCAGGGTCGGTGAGAATCTTAGCCACCTGCTCATTGTGCTTGCGGCGAAGCATAAACTCGCAGTCGTGGAATGCCTGTTGGGCCAGCAAAGTCAAGGCCTCGCGAGATACCTTGACAATGGTCTTGCCCTCAAACTCAGCCGTGCTGACACCCTCTTTGGTCAGCAAACGATACTCAGTGTCGTCCTTGCCCTTCTGGAACATAGGAGCATACTTAAAATCTACTGGTTTAGCCATAGTCGATTTAAATAGTTTTTGTGTGTAATGTTTTGTTTGCGTGGGGTTCACAAACCGTTCCCAACCACCCAAACGGGCCGGATGCGTCTGCGAAACCCACGCGGATTAGTTATTCTCCAAAAATCTCATTGGTGGTGAAACGCTTCACAGTGGCAATCTTCTCGAGCGCCTTCATGTCGAGGTTCTTCTCATCACCAAGAATGAGGTAACGGTAATTCTTATTGGCAATGTTCTCCTTCGCGAAGTTCATCACGTCCTTCAGCTGCAGCTTGGGCAACGTCTCGTAGATCTTTTGGTTCAGATCGTAGTCGAGACCCATCTTTTGGGCACGAAGATAACTGGCGAGAACGCCAAACTTCGTGGTGCGCGCTGTAGCCAAGCTCTTAATCAATGCCTGCTGGGCGAGTTTGAAATTGGCCTCACGCTCAGGTGTTTTGTTGAGCAGGTTGAGGAACTCGTTCACGCAGTCCATCATCTTATCGTTCTGGGTAATGATGTAAGTGAAGAACATCTCGTCGTCCTGCGGACGTGCGGGACGGCTGTAGCTGGCCGAAGCCGAGTAAGCCAAGCCGCGAGCCTCGCGCAGCTCCTGGAAGACGATAGCATTCATACCGCCACCAAAATACTCGTTGAAGAGAGCCTCGATGGCAGCCTTGTCGGCATTCCATTTGGCGCCTTCGTTATGGAGCATCATGAGGTAAATGTTCTTGGCGTCATAGGGAGCAATCCACACTTCGTTGTCGGTTGTGCGAAGCGCTGTGTACTCCTTGGCTGCGGGAGCAGGCGCAAGGGTCTTCGGTGTGAGGTGAACCTTGCTCACCAGAGCGTCGAGGTCGGCCTCCTTGGTGGGGCCATAATATAATAAGGTGTGCTTCTTCGTCTTCAGGTCGCGCAGCAAATTGAGCAGCGTCTGTGGGTTGGCGGCACGCAATTCCTTCTCGCTCATCTGGTTGGTGTAGGCATTGTACTTTCCATACATGCCATAATAACGCAGCGCTGAGAAGTTGGCGCCCTGGTTGCTCTTGGCATCGGCACGCGACTTCAGGAGCAGTTCCACAAACTGGTTCCATGTGGCCTTGTTGGCCTTGGCCTCATTGAGCACAGTCTCCAACAGTCGCAGAGCCTTGGGCATAGAGCTATTGAGACCCGTGAGGACAATATCGATGGCGTCGCCGCCGACATTTACTTTGTAACTGCAAGCCAGATCGTAGAACAGCTGGTTGAGTTTCTGGTTCGACAACTTAGCGGTGCCCACATAATCGAGGTAGCCAGCGGCAATCTCATAGCGGTTGTCGCTCTTCGTTCCGAACGGATAGTGGAACGCCAAGGTGAAGAGCTCATCCTCGGTGTTTTGCTTATAGAGCACCTCTACGCCCTTCTTCGTAACGGCTTTCGTGAGGTCTTTCTTGTAGTCTACGAAACTCGGCTGAATGGGATCGGCCTTGAGGTTGACCACCTCCTGCAGGAACTGGCTGCGCTTGTCGTTGTTGGTGGGAATCGGCGTGATGCTCGGCTTCTCTATCTTGTGGATGGTAGTGTCGTTGCCCTGACGCTTAAACACCGTCACGTAGTTGTCGAGGAAGAAGCGATTGGCAAAGTCGACGATCTGCTGGCGTGTCATCTTGGAAATGCGGTCGAGGCGGTTCACCTCATCGCTCCACTTCTTTCCGTTGATGAAAGCATCCACAAACTTGTCGGCGCGCGAACTATTGTCTTGCAGAGAACGGTAATAATCGAGCTTCATGTTGTTGACCACAGCGGGCAACAGGTTATCGGCAAACTGGCCCTTCTTGAGCTTGTCGATTTCGGCAAGCATCAACTTACGGACCTCCTCCAGGCTTTGGCCCTGCTTAGGCATGCCTATGAGGATGAACTGTCCATAGTCGGCCATGCCCATGTAGCCAGCCTGGGCGGCCTGAACCTTCATCGGAGCGTTGAGGTTGAGGTCGAAAATACCGGCCTTGCCGTTAGAGAGCATGTTAGTAATGACGTCGAGCGTGTCGGCTTGGTAGCTGGCTGCTCCCTGCGCTTTCCAACCCATCATGAGGTTTTCGGCCTCCAATCCCACAACGGTGGTGTCGACAGGAGCTGTCAGATCACGCACCGGCGCATACTCGGGACGGCTAAGTTGGTCGTTCTTCTTCCAATCGCCAAAGTACTTGTCGATAATGGCCACTACCTTATCGGGGTCGAAATCGCCCGCCATACAGATGGCCACGTTGTTGGGAACATAGTAACGGTTGTAGTAATTCTTGATGTTCAGGATAGAAGGATTCTTGAGATGCTCCTGCGTACCGATAGTGGTCTGTGTGCCGTATGGGTGACCTGGGAAGAGCTTTGCTGCCAAAGCGTTCCACTCCTTGTTGTTATCCTTAGCCAGACCTATGTTGAATTCCTCATACACAGCTTCCAGCTCGGTGTGGAATCCACGGATAACCATGTTCTTGAAACGGTCGCTTTCGATCTTCGCCCAGGTGTCGATCTCGTTGGAAGGAATGTCCTCCACGTAGCAAGTAACATCGTTTGAAGTGTAGGCGTTGGTACCTTCCGCACCAATGGAAGCCATGAGCTTATCATACTCATTGGGGATGTTGTACTTGGCTGCGAGTTGTGAGATGGAGTCGATCTCGTGGTAAGCCTTCTTGCGAGCAGCCTTGTCGGTGAGGCGACGATAAGCCTCGAATCGGTTTTGGATGGAGTCGAGCAATGGCGCCTCGGCCACCACGTCGCTGCTTCCGAAGTGGGTGGAGCCCTTAAACATCAGGTGCTCCAGGTAGTGGGCCAAGCCCGTGGTCTCCGCTGGATCGTTGCGCGAACCGGTTCGCACGGCGATGTAAGTTTGCAAACGGGGTTTCTCCTTGTTCACAGAGAGATACACCTTGAGCCCATTGTCGAGCGTATAGATGCGGGTTTGCATCGGATCGCCCGGCACTGTGGCATACTTGTACTGCTGGGCCACGGCTGACGTGGTGAACAGTAATGCCACTGCGGCAAGAAAACTTCTTAGTTTCATATAATCAATATTGTTTAAATAATCGACGAATAGTTTGAGATACGTGAACGTCTCGCGATGTTCCTAATTCTCAAAGTCCACCTCATGGTCGAGGTTGTTGATGAAATTGTCGAGCACTTCCTTCTCCACGTCGCCCATGCGATACTCCTTCTCGGCATCCTTTCGTATCTCGGCGATCCACGCTCTGCGCGCGGTGATGTAGTCTTGCTTGATGCGCGCCGCATCGTCGAGCGTGAGCGCATCCAACTGATAGTAGTCGAGGATCAACCGATAGGTCCACGCCCACTGGTAGCGGCGGTAGTTGTCGTTGATCTCCTCAAATCGAGCGGTCACTTGGTCGATGGTGTCGAGCGTTCCGTTCTTGATGTCGTCAATGAGACGTTGCTCCTCCGACACGGGAAGCAGCAGGCCGGAAAGATCCGTCCAATCGCCCTGCCCGATGGTGGTTGTGGGAGGGTTGAGCTCCGGATCGACCTTCAACACGCGCTTGAGCACGGCTCCCATGTAGATGCGCAGGGCAATATCGTAGTATTTGATGCCCTTATGGAGCGACGAGCCATTGATGACATAGTCGTGGAAGTTGTAGCTCGACACATCGTAGCCCGAGGACTCACGCAGGTTCTCGAGGATCTTCTTACCCTTGACAATCTCACCCACGCTGAAGGGCGAAAGCCAATCGAAGTTGACGATACTCTTTTGCGACCCCTTCGGTCTCATGTCGCGCTTGGGCCACTTGCGTATGTCGCGATAGAGGCCCACGGTGGTGATGTTGCGTCCTGGCGACAGGTACATGATGTCGCCATAGGCGATGAGGTACGAGAAAGGCAGGTTGCGCGTGTCGGGATGGTGCATCAGCTTGCCGAAGCAAACGCTGAACGTGCCGATCGTGGCAGGCATCAGGAGGTACGCGCCACTCGCCGTCTTCGTTCCGCGCTCAAGCACTCCCCAGTGCATGGGGCCCATCTTGTAAGCGTGGTTGGAGAAGTTGGTGGCTGAGCCAGCGTTGTAAAAGCTGAACATTCCACCGATGAGCAGCGAGCTCTTGTGGTGACTGGCCGAGAACGGACCGCAGAACGCCGCGCAGGCCTCACCGTTGCTCATGTAACTATTGGCAAAGAACACACTGGCCGAAGCGGTGAACCCGTTGCTGATTTTGCAGGCCTCGCCCACAAAGCAGTCTTGCATCTTCACCGAATTGATGATGCTCGATCCATGGCTGATGATGGAATTCTCGCAGATCACACCCGTTCCGATATACACATTGGCCTCGGGCGAGCTCAGGATGGTGCAGTCGCTGAGGCGCGCCGCACCGTTCACCTCACAATCGTCGCAGATGTTCGTGTTGGTTATTTCCTTCGTATTGACGATCTTCACGCCCGTTCCGAGGGTGCCACAGTCAGTGCTTGTGGCTTCGATTTCCTCGCGGATGAGCCGGCGAATGCAGTCTTTCAACTCCTTGTCTTGGAAATGTTTCACCATGAAAGCGGCAAACTGACTGTTGAGATGCTTAAAGAGGATGAGGTTTCCATCGCCCACCTCGTTCAACACAGATATCAGATTTCCCTCACCATAGGTTGCTCCCTCCGTCGTTTCGATGGTCGACACGTTGGAGATGTAGCAGTCGTCGCCAATGTTGTAATTGTTGATGTAGTTGCCCACGTTCTCAATGAGGCAGTTGTCGCCTACTGTGACATTGCGCAACGTAGCGTTGCTGATGCCCGAGTGTTTGCAAAATCCCTTGGAGACCTCCACGTTCTTTTCGAACGCTCCGATGCGCACGTCGCCATAAAGCATCACGCGATGCATGTAGTTTGGCCTGAAGTCGTCGGCCACACTAACCCTGCTCCAGTCTTCTGCCCAGCAGTTGTGATCTTCGAGCACATTGATCTCCTCGTCGGTGAGTTTTCTGTAGTCCATGTTGTTGATGATTTGTTAGTTATCCAATCGTCAGTCCTCCACAGGGTAGAGGAAATCGTTGTAGGGGTATTTCTGCACGTGGAGCTCACGCACCTTTCGGTAAAGGGTGTCGCGAAACTCGTCCACGTTCTCCTTCTCTCGTGCCGATATGAAGATGCAGTTGTCGTTGAGGCGCGCCATCCACGTGCGTTTCAGCTCATCGAGGGTGATGTTCTCGCGTGTGGGAGGCGTCAAGTCGTCGGGGTCCTTGTCGGTCCAATGGTAATTGTCGATCTTGTTGAACACGATCATCGTGGGCGTTTCGGCGCATCCAAGGTCCTTGAGCGTTTGGTTGACCACCTCCACCTGTTCCTCAAAATCGGGATGGGAGATGTCGACCACATGAAGCAACAGGTCGGCCTCACGCACCTCATCGAGGGTCGACTTGAACGAATCGACCAGGTCGGTGGGCAGTTTGCGAATGAATCCCACGGTGTCGGCCAATAGGAAAGGCAGGTTTTCGACCACCACCTTGCGCACGGTGGTGTCGAGCGTTGCGAACAATTTGTTCTCGGCAAACACCTCGCTCTTGGCCAGCAGGTTCATGATGGTGGATTTTCCCACGTTGGTATATCCCACGAGAGCCACACGAATGAGGCGGCCTCGATTCTTGCGTTGCGTCACTTTCTGCTTGTCGATTTCCTCCAGTCGCTTCTTCAGCAGGCTCATGCGATTGAGGATGATGCGTCGGTCCATCTCGAGCTGCGTCTCACCCGGTCCGCGCAGTCCCACCGATCCCTTACCGCCGCCCGATCCTGAGCCACCGCCCTGGCGCTCCAAGTGGGTCCAAAGGCGTTGCAGCCGGGGCAACATATAGCGATATTGGGCCAGTTCCACCTGCGTCTTGGCGTTGGCCGTCTGGGCGCGCATGGCGAAGATGTCGAGGATAAGCGACGTGCGGTCGAGAATTTTCACCTGCAAGGCCTGCTCAATATTGCGCATCTGCTTGGCCGTGAGCTCATCGTCGAAGATGACCATACCGATCTCTCGGTCTTCCTCTTCCTCTGCCTTGATATAGGCTCTTATTTCCTCGAGCTTGCCTTTTCCCACATACGTGATGCTGCTGGGACCGCCCACCCGCTGGGTGTAGCGCTTCACGGTGACAGCTCCTGCCGTGTCGGCCAGAAACTCCAGCTCGTCGAGGTATTCCTTGGTCTTGGCTTCGTCTTGCTGGGGAGTTATCAGTCCCACAAGAATGGCGGTCTCAGCCTTGACTTCAGATATTACGAATTCCTTCATGCTTGATACATTATTTATAAGTGCAAAGATACAGAAAAAGATTGGTAATGACTATTTTGGCCGTCGCTTTTTTGTGTTTGGCAAGCTAAAAAGCCATTTGTCCTCCCCGCCATCAGGGACCCATTTGGGGCTTCGCAGGAAACCACGATCCCGCCCACACGAAATCACTCCGTAAACGTTTGCGTAGATTTTTACGTGAATTTTAGACACTTATTATTGCCGTGAAATATATATTCGCTATCTTTGTAACCGTAAAAATTGTTTTTAGGGAGCCGATTTCAAAAATGACAACTACACACAACTAACTATTTAGGCAATTGAAAATACGTAACGCTCAGACGGGAGTCTGGGCGTTTCGTGTTATTACAGGGTTTCATACAAGACGAAAGTCGGTTGGGAAAATCATCAACAACTGTTTTCCACAAGAGCCCATTCGATACGCCATGATTGTTCTTGGAGCATGACCTTCCAATCTCCCCAAGTTTGGCAAACACTAATAGCCAAACCGCCGATAGCATTGCGAGCCACAAAAGGGAACGGAATTTAACCAACAAACTACACCCAAATCTACACATTTATTTGAAACTGACGCATCGTTGGCCGCAAATACGCGATTCTCAGCACATTTACACAATCGTCTGATATTCAATCCATTACATTCATATTTCAACTTTCCGTCTTTCAAATTCCACATTACGTCTTGCGGTTAGGCATCTTTCGCACCTCGAAACATGCCTAACCTTGCTTCGAAAGATGCTCTTTCTTATTACGAAACATGGTCTTTCGCAACCCGAAAGATGCCTAACGGCGAGCGCTGCTCTTAGATCAGGCGCCGCAATCTCTCACAAACGGCGTTTGCTGCTCTTAGAGCACGCAAAATCCCGACACAACTTTTTAACCAAATTGTAACCATCCGAAATATGCCGACTTGTTAATTGCAAAAAAACTCGCAAGTGTTTA
>NZ_JAXVAE010000125.1:0-11605 GCF_037460745.1 Hallella sp.
GCTGTATATTTCAATCGCGGATTAAGGTGCAAGGCTATCGCTGAATAGTTACCTTGCGGGGATTTTTTGTTAAATCGACTTAACAAAACACGATGCTACACGCTTTTTCTATTATCTTTGTAAAAGTGCGTGTTTGCATGACGTGATACCAGGGTTGTTTCATGTTATGTTGCGCTGCCATGATTGCAACCCGCTGATAATCTTGCTAAAATGACGATGCAACGACATCGCCTTGACTCAATAATTTAAGGAAACCACAAACAACATTTGTAACACATTAATCTTAACTACATCATGAAAAAAGGATTTTTAGCCATCGCTGCAGCTGCTGCCCTTGTGCTGAGCAGTTGCGGAGACACCAAAAAGAACGCAGAGGCTGCCGCTGGTGCCGCCGATCAGGCCGCTGCCGTAGAAACTGTTGATACCGCCGCTCTCAGCGACGATACCAATGCAGCCATCGCTACGCTGACCGCTCAGGTGGAGCAGGCTGTGAAGAATAAGGATCCGAAGGTCCTCATCACCTCACTCGCAACGTTGCAGGCTACCTACAAGGCCCTTGTCAATGCCGGTCAATTGGATGAGGCCAAGGCCTACGGCCAGTCGATCAAGAATTTCCTGACAGAAAATGCCGAGAGCATCAAGGCTGTGACAGATGGCAATACCACCATAGCCGACTTGGTGAATGGCATAAAGAACCTGCCTACCACCGCAGAGACCACTGCTGAGCAGGCCAAGCAAGCCGTGACCGACGACGCTGTGAACCTTGCCGCTCCTTATATCCAGAAGGCTGCTCAGACTGCCGCTACCGTTGAGGCTGCGAAGGCTGCCTTGCAGAGCGCTCCCGAGGCCGCTAAGAAGATTGTGGAGAATGTGCCCGAGGCTGCCAAGGAAGCAGCCAAGACTGCCGCCACAAAGGCTGTGAACAACGCCAAGGCTGCCGCAGAGAAGAAAGCCAATGAAGAGGTAACCAAGGCGCAGAACAAGGCCAATGAGAAGGTGAACGAGGCAAGGGAGAAGGCAGCCGAAAAGGTGAAAGAAGGACAGAAGAAACTCAACGACAAGGTGAACGAGGCTGCTCACAATGCTTTGAAGAACCTTGGCAAGTAATCGTCGTGTAAGGCGATATCTCATGTCGCCCTGCTAACCTAAGCGTTGGTGGGGCTATTTGAACCTAAAATGGGCATATGGCCGAAATGGGAATATAACGAGTTTGTTATTGTTTCTTTTCAACCCTTGTCAGTGTTTCTTCCGGCATCGCGCTTCCATTCGCGTTTTGGCATAATGGGATATGCCCTATCATTTAACCCATACAATCGATGAAAGATTTTGCAGCCATAGATTTTGAGACGGCCAACCAGTACCGCAGTAGCGTTTGCAGTGTGGGAGTGGTGATTGTAAGAAACGGCGAGGTGGCCGAGAAGTTCTACAGCCTTATCTACCCTCGCCCAGATTTCTTCACCTATTGGACCACCCAGGTGCATGGTTTGACCATGCTCGATGTGGAGGATGCACGTCCGTTTCCCGATGTGTGGCAGGTTATCGCCCCTAAATTGGAAGGCTTACCCTTGGTGGCCCACAACAGTCCGTTCGATGAGAGTTGCTTGAAGGCTGTATTTAAGGAATATGGCATGGACTACCCCAACTATGAGTTCCATTGTACCTGTCGTGCCTCACGTCGGCAGTTGGCAGGCATATTGCCCAATCACCAGTTGCAAACCGTAGCTCGCTATTGTGGCTACGATCTCACCAACCACCACCACGCCTTGGCCGATGCGGAAGCCTGCGCTGTCATAGCGCTCCACTTGCTCTGAACGGAAATCTCTGTTTTATGCCAACGTTTGATAGGTTGCGAATGCTATTGTTGACGCAGATGGCTTTGCTTATTTAGTTTGCGCCCACTTGCCGTAAGTACATTTGCGTCAAAAAACAATAGCCCGAACTCTCAGGGTTCGGGCTATCCTTCATAACGGTTGTTTTAATATTTTGTGCAAAGAGTTATTGCTTTGCAATGAGCTTGGCGCTTCCGCTCGTTTAGCGAATGCGGTCCATGCTCTTCACGAGACGGTCATCGGCCTTGATGCCACGATGAGCCATCATCAGCAGAATGATGGCGATGAGCGGGAGGCAAGCGCCGAATGCCACATGGAATGTGGCACCGTCGACAGGCAGAGCCACGAAAGCGCAGTAAGCATAGTAAGCATACCACAACAGGCAGAGCACTACGCTCACCATGCACAAACGCATTTGCAGAGCGCGGCGCTTGAACATAAACACGGTGACGAGCGACAATGCCGCTGTAATCACCAGGTCGGCAAGCAACAATGGGTAGGCCGTGAAATTCTCTCCTTGGTACAGGCCCAGGTTAAACAACTTGGCCGAAACACCCATTCCCTGAGGCTCCACACTACCAATAGGCATGGCCAGGCAGCTTATGAGCACAGCCACAGCCAACATCAGGTAGAGGGTTTGAATGCGCTGAATCATTGTGCCTCTTCCTCTTGGTTGTCCTGTGAGGGATCGCGCCAATAGATGTTGCCCTCAATAAACTCCTGGGTAGCCAGCAGCGTGGGTTTCGGCAACTTCTCGTAGTAGCGGCTGATCTCGATCTGCTCACGGTTTTCGAACACCTCGTCCAACGAATCGTTGTAAGAAGCAAACTCCTGCAACTTCTTGTTCAGGTCTTGCTTAATCTCCACACCGATTTGGTTGGCGCGCTTGCCGATGATGGCCACGCTCTCATAGATGTTACCAGTGCTCTTCCACAACTCGGGAAGCTCGCGAGTCTCGGTGTTTACCGGAGCTTTTGACTTCTTATAATCCATATCTGATTGAAAAATATTGATTTTTAATATTGCTAATTCTGATGGTTGACGCTTACTCGTCGACGACCGTACTGGTCACCTTCTTGCATTTGTTCACATACTCCTCGGCCAATTTACGCGACTTGGAGTCGGGGTATTCGTTGATGAATCCGTAAGCCTCGTCTTCCGCATTTTGGAATCGTTCCACGCGTTTTTCCTCTACGCTCTGCTTGGCCAGTTCATACTTGCTCTTCATGATGAGCAACGCAAAGTCCTCGCGTTTGCTTGAGTAGGGGTAGTCTTTCAGGGCGTTCTCTGAGGTGACGATGCATGCCTCGTAGTTGTTTCCACCCTCGGTGCAGTTTCCGAAGTAGGTGCCAAGGTTGTAATAGAGCTGGGCAGAGTAGAGTTCCTTCTCCACCAATTTATCTTGCAATGCGAACAAGCGGCTTTGAGCCTGCTCCTTCATCTGGGCGTCTGGATAGAGGTCCAGGTAGTCTTGGAAGGCAGCGATGGCCTTAACGGTTTCTGTTTGGTCCAGGCGCGCCTCGGGAGTGCACATGTACAGGCTCTGTCCGGCATAGTAGGACGCCATCTCGGCATATACGCCACGCGGGTACGTTTTTACGTAGCGCTTGAACGTTTCGGAAGCCGTCTCGTAGTCGCGGTTGCAAAATTCGGCCATGGCCAACATGTATAGGCTCTCCTGAGCATCGGTTGTACCCTTCAGCTGGGTGATAACCTCTTGCAAGATGGTAGTGGCGCGTTGGTACTTGCCATTGGCGAAGCACTCCTTGGCGTACTCGTATTTGTAATGGTAATCGGGGGTTCTATATACCTGATTGAATTCCCTTGCGCAGCTGCTCAAGAGCAACAGGATGGTAAAAGCTACGAGAATGATCTTCTTCATGTTCTGCATTTTGGAATGCAAAAATACAACTATTTCATGGATTTGCCAAGGAGCACTCGCCATTTTTAGCAAAAAATAGGATTTGGTAAGCCCAAATTGCAGTTTTCGCACACAATATTGGCCAAAAGAGCCCTAATGTCAGTGGTTTAGAGCGTTCATGCATGTCCAGTTGCAAGTTTGTGAACGTTAAGATAACCCTTGTTTGATGGCATAGACGATGAGTTGGAACGATGCCAATGTGCGAGCCTTCCTTTTGCAACTCGGAAGGTAGAAATTAGCCAACAACCTATAGACGAATCTACACACTTCTTTTCTACGAGCGAATGTTTGGCTGCAAATACGCGATTCTCGGCGTATTTTTGTAACCTGCTAACAATCAGTGCCTTGTGAATTTTGCGTAGTGCTTACCACTCCGTATTTCGCATCAAGTATTGCGATAGATGCCTAACCGAGGTGCCAAACATGCCCGATCGAGTCTCGAAAGACGGTCGATCGAGGGACGAAACATGCCTTTCCGCAACTCGGAACATGCCTAATCGCAGGAGCTTGCCTCTCGCATGGCGATAAAATCTCATAAAAATGGCGTTTCGGCTCGCCAGATTGTCGGAAATCGTCGACAAACTTTTTGACCAAAAAACATTACATGGTCAAGAGCACCGAGTGCTTGCGCGAATCATCAAAGAAGGGAATCGTTCGCTTCCATGGCCCTGTGGGTGATGAAAACGGTCGATTCCCCATCGCTATACAGTGAGCGTGTGGCCTGATGTTAGTGACTTGCCACGTAGTTGGTAATCCATTGGCCCACCTCTGTGGTGCCGTAATGATTACCGCCTTCAACCTGAATTTCGGGTGTGCGGATGTTCTGCAGCAAACTCTCGTTGCATGCCTCGCGGATGAGTGCGCCTTCGGCCTTCAGACCAAAGTGCTCGAGCATCATGGCGGCTGAGAGGATCTGTGCCAGCGGGTTGGCAAGGTTCTTGCCGGCTGCCTGTGGCCATGATCCGTGCACCGGTTCGAAGAGCGGCGTGTGGTCGCCCAGTGAGGCCGACGGTTGCAGGCCCATAGAGCCCGTGATGGCACTCGTCTCGTCGGTGAGGATGTCGCCAAACGTGTTCTCGGTGACAATGACATCGAAGAAGCGCGGGTCGGTAAGCACGCGCATCGAGCAGTTGTCGATAAACATATAGTCGGTCTGCACGTCGGGGTATTGGGGCTCCATTTCCTTCGCAATCTGTCGCCACAGGCGTGAGCTTGCCAGAACATTGGCCTTGTCGACCACCGTGAGGTGGTGGTTGCGGCGCTGTGCCGTTTCGAAGGCCACCTTCAGGATGCGCTCAATCTCGGGGCGCGAGTACACGTCGGTGTCGTAAGCGCGGTCGTTGTCTTGATACTTTTCGCCGAAGTACATGCCACCTGTGAGCTCACGAATCACCATGAAATCGGCACCCTTGATGATGCTCTCCTTCAGTGGCGACATGTGGAGCAGGCAGTCGAACGTGGCCACGGGGCGCACGTTGGCAAACAAGCCAAGTTTCTTGCGCATGGCCAGCAAGCCGGTCTCGGGGCGCACCTTCAGTGTGGGATCGTTGTCGAAACGCGGGTCGCCCACAGCGGCGAAGAGCACAGCGTCGGCGTCCATACACGTCTTAAACGTGTCGTCGGGGAATGGGTCTCCGCAAACGTCGATGGCATGTGCGCCACAGATGGCCTCGTGATAGACAAACTCGTGTCCAAACTTCTTGGCAATGGCGTCGAGCACATGGATGGCTTGCGGCATGATCTCTGGTCCGATGCCGTCGCCGGGTAATACTGCGATATTCAGTTTCATGATTTCTTATGTGTTTTATATTTGTTCTTTGGATTGTTGTGGAGCGTGGATTGAGCCTCCTTCCCTCAGTTTTTCTTCCTCGTCTTCCACGATATTGAGCATCTTGAACGTGGCTTTGATGGCAGCCTCCGTCTGGTCGGCGTCGAGTCCGTGGGTGCGAATGACGCGTCCTCCGTCGCATTGCCATGTAATGATGGTCTGCACCAATGCGTCGGTGTGGCCTCCGGGCGGAATGGTCACGGTGTAGTTGGCCAATCGTGGGAAGGTGCGGTTGAGGTTCTCCTTATACACCTTGCGCAAGGCTTTCACAAAGGCGTCGTACTGACCGTCGCCGGTAGCGTCGGCCGTATATTCCTCACCGTTGATTTCCACCTTCAGGCTGGCGATGGGTTTCAGCCCATACGACGTGGAGACCATGTAGCTGAGGAGCTTCACCCGTTCCACGGGTGTGTTGTGCTTCAGCACGTCGGCAATGATGTAAGGCAGGTCGTCTTGGGTCACCATCTCCTTACGGTCGCCCAGTTCGGTGATGCGCCGTGTTACGCGTCGTGTCTGTTCGGGTGTCAGTTCCAAGCCCAGTTCCTCCAGGTTCATCTCAATGTTTGCCTTGCCCGAGTTTTTGCCGAGTGCGTATTCGCGCTTGCGGCCAAAGCGTGAGGGCACGAGGTCGTTGCTGTAAAGCTTGTCCTTGTTGTCGCCATCGGCGTGAACACCCGCCACCTGCGTGAAGACATTGCTTCCCACGATGGGTTGGTTGGCCGATATGGCGATGCCGCTGTAGCCTTCCACCAAGCGACTAATCTGGTTGAGTTTGCTCTCGTTGATTGACGTCTTGGCGTGGAAATGGTCCTTCAGGATGGCTTGCACGCTGGCCAGCGGTGCGTTGCCGCATCGTTCGCCCAGGCCGTTCACCGTGACATGCACGCCCTGGCAACCGCTCAATACGGCGGCGAGCGTGTTCGACACCGCCAGGTCGTAATCGTTGTGGGCGTGGAAATCGAATCGCTTGTCGGGGTAGCGACGGTGCATCTTGCGCACATATTCCACACACTGCAGCGGGTTCATGATGCCCAATGTGTCGGGTAGCATGAAGCGTTGGATGGGCGTGTCCTTCAGGCGGTCCATCATTTGGTACACATATTCGGGCGAATCCTTCATGCCCGAGCTCCAGTCCTCCAGATAGATGTTGACCCGCAGGCCCTGCTGTTCGGCATAGTCGAGCGAGTGGAGGATGTCGGCCAAATGTTCCTCTGGCGACTTGTGCAACTGGTGTTGGCAATGTTTCAGCGAGCCTTTCACCAACAGGTTGATGACGCGGCAGCCGCAACCTTTGATCCAGTCGATCGACAGTTTGCCGTCGACGAAGCCCAACACCTCGATGCGGTCGATGTAACCCTCGCGCTGGGCGTAGTTGCAGATGCGTGTCACGGCCTCGCGTTCGCCCTCGGAAACACGTGCCGAGGCCACCTCTATGCGGTCGACGTTGACATCATGGAGCAGCGACCGGGCGATGATGAGCTTCTCGTGGGGCAGAAAACTGACGCCGCTGGTCTGTTCACCGTCGCGCAACGTAGAGTCCATAATTTCGATCTGCGGACCGAAAAGCGTTTTTGCTCCTATATCCATCATGCGCGTTGCTTTTCAAAAGCCTCCACCTTGTCGCGGTTGGCAACGAGGAAATCCACGTCGTCGAGGCCGTTCATCAGGCAGTGCTTCTTATAACCGTTGATGTCGAAATGTTCCGAATGGCCCGTAGTAAGGTTGGTCACCGTTTGGTTAGGAAGGTCCACGCGCACCTGAGTGCCATGGTCTTTGTCGATGGATGAGAACAGTTCGCTCAGAAACTGCTCGCTCACCACCACCGGAAGCACGAAGTTGTTGAGCTCGTTGTTCTTGTGGATGTCGGCGAAGAAACTGCTGATAACCACCCTGAAACCATAGCCGGCGATGGCCCATGCGGCATGTTCGCGCGACGATCCTGAGCCGAAATTCTTGCCGGCTACGAGGATAACGCCCGAATAAGAAGGGTCGTTGAGCACAAAATCGCTCTTCAAACTGCCGTCCTTATTGTATCTCCAGTCGCGGAAAAGGTTGTCGCCGAAGCCTTCCTTGTCGGTAGCCTTCAGGAAGCGGGCGGGTATGATTTGGTCGGTATCCACATTCTCCAAGGGGAGGGGAATGCAGGATGATGTGATGACATCAAATTTCTGTTTCATCGTTGTGTGTTGTCTTTGTGTGATTATTCGCGTTCAGCGGATGGGCGTGGGTGGCCCATGCTGCGGTTGTTGGCTATCCGCCGGGATGCCCGTTGGCCGATGCCGCTGCGCGTTGTTATGCCTGAAGAAACTCGCGAGGGTCGCTGATGCGGCCCGTGATGGCGGCTGCGGCTGCCACAAGGGGCGAAGCCAGCACCGTGCGTGCGCCCGGTCCCTGACGGCCCTCGAAGTTGCGGTTCGATGTGGAGACGCTGTATTTGCCAGCTGGCACCTTGTCGTCGTTCATGGCCAAGCATGCCGAGCAGCCCGGTTGGCGTATGGCGAACCCTGCTGCCTCCAGTTGCTTGTCGAGTCCTTCCTCCTGAATCTGCTTCAGGACGGCCCATGAGCCCGGCACCAGCCATGCCACCACGTTGGGTGCTTTCTTATGGCCCTTGACCACAGAGGCGAAGGCGCGGAAGTCCTCTATGCGTCCGTTGGTGCACGCTCCGAGGAACACGTAGTCGATGGGGTGCCCCAAGAGGCGCTCGTCAGGCTCGAATCCCATGTAGCGCAGGCTCTTGAGGAACGAAGCCTGCTCGCTTTCGGCTACCTCGTCGAGTGTGGGAACTGATCCTGTGATGGCGATGCCCATTCCGGGGTTGGTGCCGTAGGTGATGCGAGGCTCGATGTCGGCTCCGTCGAAAGCCAATTCACAGTCGAACACGGCGTCGTCGCCCGAGCGCAGCTGGCGCCATTGGGCCACGGCCTTGTCCCACGCCTCGCCCTTGGGGGCGTACTTGCGGCCCTTCAGGTAGGCGAAGGTTGTTTCGTCGGGCGCGATGAATCCGCCGCGCGCACCCATCTCTATGGAGAGGTTGCAGAGCGTCAGTCGGCCCTCCATGCTCATGTTCTCAACCACAGGTCCGGCGTATTCCACGAAGTAGCCCGTGGCTCCCGAGGTGGAGAGTTGGGCCATGAGGTAGAGCGCCACGTCCTTGGCCGTTACGCCAGGCTGCAGGGCGCCGTTGATGGTGATGCGCATGCTCTTTGGCTTCTGTTGCAGAATACACTGCGAGGCCAGAACCATTTCGACCTCAGAGGTGCCGATGCCGAATGCCACAGCGCCCACGGCACCGTGGGTAGAGGTGTGCGAGTCGCCACAAACGATGGTCATGCCGGGCAGCGAAAGACCCGTCTCGGGTCCCACCACGTGGATGACGCCGTTCTCGGGCGTGTTCTTTTTGAATTCCGTCAGGCCAAACTCGGCGCAGTTCTTGTCGAGTGTCTCCACTTGGTGGCGGCCCACGGGGTCGAGTTCAGGCGATCCTTGGTCGTGCGTCATGATGTTGTGGTCGGGCATGCAGAACACCTGTTGCGGTCTGAATACCTGTAGATGGCGGCGGCGTAAGCCGTCGAAGGCCTGAGGCGATGTCACCTCGTGACAATACAGTCGGTCGATGTAGAGTTGCGTGGGGCCTTCTTCCACGACCTGTACTACATGGCTATCCCAAATCTTATCAAATAATGTATTCATAACATAAAAACCTTTCGCTATCTTATTTCCTAAACTTGTTGATACAATCGATGTATGCCTCGACCGACGCTGTTACGATGTCGGTGTTGGCTCCGAAGCCATAGTAGACGCTTCCGGCGTATTCCACTTGCATATGAACCTTTCCGACGTCGTCCGATCCCTTCGAGATGGCCTGAATGGTAAACTCCTTCAGTGTCATCTGCTTGCGGATGATGCGCTTCAGGGCCTTGATGGCGGCGTCGACCGGACCGTTTCCAGAACTGCTCTCCTCAAACTTCTGGCCGGCGATGTCGAGGCCCACGCTGGCTACGCTCTTCACGCCCTTGCCCGTGGTGACCTGCAGATAGTCGAGCTTCACGCTGTGGCTGGCCGCCGTGTCGGCACCTGCGAGCATGAGGATGTCGTCGTCGTTGATCTCTTTTTTCTTGTCGGCCAATTCGAGGAAGGCCTTATAGAGCTTGTCGAGCTTGGCCTCGTCGCGAACGTCCACGCCGTTCACCTCTAGGCGATAACGCAGCGCCGCGCGTCCCGAACGTGCCGTAAGCACGATGGCATTGTTGTCGAGACCAATGTCCTTTGGGTCGATGATCTCGTAGGTCTGCACGTTCTTCAGCACGCCATCCTGGTGGATGCCGCTCGAATGGGCAAAGGCGTTGCGGCCCACAATGGCCTTGTTGGGCTGCACGGGCATGTTCATCAGCGAACTGACCATGCGCGAAACGGGGTAAATCTTCTGCGTGTTGATGTTGGTGTCGATGTTGATGCCCTTGTGGCACTTTAGAATCATGGCAATCTCCTCGAGCGATGTGTTGCCGGCTCGCTCGCCGATGCCGTTGATGGTTACCTCCACTTGTCGTGCTCCGTTGAGCACACCCTCGAGCGTGTTGGCTGTTGCCATGCCGAGGTCGTTGTGGCAGTGGGTTGAGATGATGGCCTTGTCGATGTTCGACACGTGCTCCATGAGGTATTTAATTTTGGCGCCAAACTCGCTCGGCAGGCAGTAGCCGGTGGTGTCGGGAATGTTTACCACGGTGGCTCCGGCGGCGATAACTGCCTCGACGACACGTGCCAGGTATTCGTTGTCGGTACGTCCGGCGTCCTCGGCGTAGAACTCCACATCCTCCACATACTTCTTGGCGTAAGCCGTGGCACGCACGGCGCGCTCCAGAATCTCATCTCGGTTTGAGTTGAACTTATACTTAATGTGGTAGTCGGATGTGCCTATGCCGGTGTGTATGCGCTTGTGTTTGGCATACTGCAGCGACTCGGCGGCCACGTCGATGTCCTTCTCCACGGCGCGGGTCAGTGCGCAAATGGTGGGCCATGTTACCGCTTTCGATATTTCCATAACCGAGTTGTAGTCGCCTGGCGAAGAGATGGGGAAGCCGGCCTCAATGACATCGACACCCAATAGCTCAAGTTGCTTGGCTACCTGAATCTTCTCTACTGTGTTCAACTGGCATCCAGGCACCTGTTCGCCATCGCGAAGGGTGGTGTCGAAAATAAAAAGTCTGTCGCTCATAATTTATTATTTTACTTCGTTTGGGTTCTTTATTGTGTTTGTGTTCGCTCGTGTTTGCGCTCCTATTCGTCAGAACCTGTGTTTGTGTTCGTCTGATTTTGTTCTTCCATACGTCAGAACTTGTGTTTGCGTTCGTTCGAGAGCATGTTCGTTTTAGTTTGTTGTTTTGTTTGTTTCTGTCCTTCCAACTACGAAAAAAGGCCTTCCCACTAATGGAAGTGGAAAGGCCTTGTATTCGTCATATTGCTCACATGCATATACACGCTCTCTCACTTCCGACTGTTTGACGAAGTCGAATACCGAGTAGAATGCTAATAATGCTAATGAACTGGATGGTCATACTTTGTTCTCTTTTTGTTTTATGTGAGCGCAAAGGTAATCATTTCGTTGCTAACAAACAAATAAATTGCAAGAAAAGTTGGTAGTTTTATTGCAAACAATAACCAAACCTTGGGTTTTAGAACGATAATGATACTTTGTCGATGTCTTTCAACTCGTAACACTTTTCCCGCCTAAGCAGCCCAAAGTCAGTGGTTTGGCGTGTGACTCAAGCCCCTTGTGGCATGCTTTAGGCGTGCTCCTTCTTATCTATAATGGCCCTCCATAACAAATAAAAGCCCGGCGTTTCCATGATCGGAACGCCGGGCAATATGTTGCGTAAAGCTATTCGTTGAATAGAGATTGAACAGCGAATCTTCTTCGTGAGCGCATGTTTTCACCTCTGTAAGCGCCCCTTTCTATCTTCGCAATGGCATCGTTTGTCTTTTCCTGATTTCACTTGTCAGTTTTTACCCTGGTTTACTATAATGCTT
>NZ_JAXVAE010000126.1:0-39012 GCF_037460745.1 Hallella sp.
AAGGATGAAAAGGAGAAAAAAGAGCGTGCAAAAGGAAAAAGAAAGAGAGAAAAGGAGAGAAAAAGCCGAAAGGAGGATCAAAAGCAAGCCAAAGGAGGATAAAAAGAGGATGAAAAGAGGATGAAAACGGGACGGAAGGAGGATGAAAAGAGAACGGAAAGAGGATGAAAGGAGGACGGAAGGGGGACGCACCTCTGCGAACGCCACCGAAAGATTGCGACACACCTCCCCCAAAACTACACGTTTGTTTTCAACAGCAAGGATGTTTTGCGCAAACACGCGAATCTCAGCGCATTTACATAACCACCTACTATTCAACGCCTTACATCAGCAAGCGCACCTTCAATCCCCTACATTCCACGTTACACGTTGCGGTTAGGCATGTTTCGCACCCCGGAACATGCCTAACCGCACGACGAAAGACGCCCGATCGAGGCGAGGATGGGCATCTTTCGCAACGCGATACATGGCCTATCGCAACGCGCAGCTCCGTTTGGCCAGCCGCGAACGCGCAAAAAAGGGATTTTCGCTCGCTGGTTTGAACAAAAACACGACACAACTTTTTAACCAAAAAGCATAACAAAGCATGATGCGTGGACTTCCATCCCAACATCCACTGGCAACCGTAAGTCAGAAACAACCGGATGAAAGAGTACCTCTTTGTGCGCTGAACACCAAAAGACGAAAGCAGGAAAAGGGAAGGAGAAAAACCAAAGCGCCCTCCCCTATCTTATTATCTATGGGGAGGGCGCATATTATCAGAAACTAATCAGGGCAACTCTTCTCGTTGCTTGGGGATTGCAAAACCAATGACTCTCGCAGTTGGGGGAGTGCTTCGATCAAATCTTCCCGCAGACTGGGGAGTGCGTAGGCAAATGGCCTATCATAAGCCGATGGCCATTCGTCGTTGAAAGGCCTTCCATGGAATTGAGGTGCGTTACCAGAGGTGGGTTCCTTTAGGCGTGTACTGAGAGGTATTTGCCTAAGGGCGCCTTCCGAAAAGTATCGCCAGGTGGCGGTTCCTAAAGGAATTTGCCGATAGTTGGTTGCCTAAAGGCTTCCACCCCAACGGTATTCACCCCAAAACCATGGGGTGCTATATGATTTTGGCCTATTCAACCCAAATCGGTCATAAGACCGAAATGGGTTGAAGGGAAGCGATTACCACAGACTCATGTCTTTTTGGTATCCGGCCCAGTTGGTGCTCTTCTCTTGAGGCGCACTGTACTCCTCCTCATCTGCCCACAGGTTATGGCTTGGATTGTTGGGCTTGGCATCAGCCCAATCGGTAACAGATGCTGACAGCATGGAGCACCTCGCCTGCACATTCACCACCTCTGTGGTGGGGCTAATATATTTCTTCATTTTCATAATGCTCGGTGTTAAATCGTTAGTAATCAGGTTATCGGTTCGTTGTTATCGAACCATCACCTTTGTTCCATTCACCACATAGATGCCGCTTGGCAGCTTCACAGAGTGGGACTCGCCAGCCTTGAGGGCCTTCACATCGATGGTCTGACCGCTGACGTTGCGCACATTGACGCGCAGATCCTTGGTAGCCTTGACGGTGAGTTGTCCTGCCTGAGAAGAGAACACGAATCCCGCGTTAGTGGCCTTGCTTGTCACCTCTTGGATGTCGGTCGGGTCATTGTTAGGCTCGAGCGAGATATTGATGTAACGGATGTTGCGTACTCCTGTGCCCGTGCAATCGTAGTAAGAGCGGAACGGCAGCACCTTGACCGTGTTGGACATCTCGAGTGCCAATGATGACACAAACTTATCCTTGTTGAAGTAGAAGATACCCTTCGTCCTATCGACCTCGGCACCAGAGAAGGTGGCCTGCGGTATGAGATCCATGTTCTGGCCATCGACAGTTCCTGAAGAGGCAGCCCCCTGGATGGTACGACCCATTGGCGTCTTCACGATGGTAGAACCCCGCTGACGCAGGATAAACATCAGCTTCGCTTCCTTCTCCGTCATCTCAGCCCTGTCGATGCGCACGATGTAGGCGTCGTTCGGTTGGGTTGTCGACACTCCCGCGTAGGGTGAGAAGTGACCGTCGATATCGGTGAAGATCAGATCACCGCTTGAGTTAGGCTTGCTGAAGGCATTGGTGGCGTTCATCTGGTAGAAGGTGAAGTCGCACTTGTCGTCCTCATTGGTGTACTGACCGGTCTCGGCGTTGATAGCCACGGTGAACGGCATCACGATTGACACCCACTTCTTCGTGTCGTTGTTATTCGCCACGAATCGCTTGTAGCTCACCTCGTTGGCTGCGTTGATACGGATGTCGTAGGGTGAGAAGAAGGGCCACTGGTCCTCGAGCACGATGTTGTTCTCAGCGATGAAGTCGTCACCAGAGAGCGACTTCGAGGCCACGTTGTCGTGGTTGTCGGTAACACCCGTAGGCAAGAAGATCAGTGCGTTCATACCGAGCTTACTCTTCAGGTCCTCGAGCTGACCCCACGCCGCATTGTTGCTACTGAAGAGCAATGAGTTGACATTGCTGGCGTCGAAGTAGAGGATATGGTTGGCGTCGACCGGTGCGTTGGTCTTATGCGCTGCGATGTCGGCGTTGATCTGGTCGATAATCTGCTTGGTGTAAGCATAACCCGTTCCCTCGGGGAGCAATGAACCTGCCTTATCCTTCAGTCGGAGGGTAGCGCCCACGTAATAGTTCTTGTCGGGACCTGTAGGAATGACCGCGTCGTCGTAGACCTTGGTGTAAGTGATTTCAGGCTTGTAGTCGACGGTGGTCAACTTGAGGTCGGTTGAATAGTAGGCGTAGATGGCATGGCGCGGTGTGGTGGTGGGTGCGATGTTGTAACGCGTCTCGTCGCAAACCACGAGGTAACGCTTCACATAGTTGTCGCCATTGTTGGCAACCATCTCCTTCCACTGTCCGCCCTGGGTGTTGTATGCGTCGTTCGAGTAACGGTACTCCTCATAATAGAAGGTGCCCGAACCTGTTGTGCCTGCCTTAAACTTATCAGAGTTGTTGCAGTGGAAGGCCTTGTCGCCAGCCACATCCACTCTCACCTTCTTGGTATAGTCGTAATTGGCAGCCTCGCTGCGATGTGCCTGCAGGTTCTCACCAATAAGGTCGTAATAATCAGACTTCACGAAATGATAGCGCGAATACTTACCCACCTGTCCAGCAGGATAGGTCTCGTCGGCGCTCTTGGAGTGCAATCCGTCGAACGCAAACCTCAGACCTGTTGTGCCAAAGTTTGTCGGCACACCGAAGTCCACCTTACCATCAGTGCCAATGGTGAAGTCGTCGGCAAGATACTGTTTCTTCAGTGCCTGCTCACCCGAGGGCTGTGTGCACGTAATGTCCATCTTATCGATATAAGGATTGAGCGCCTCGAGCTGCACCTGGAAGCAGACGTACGCCTTCTGTCCTTCCTCCAGACCCTCGATCTGCAGTTTGATGGCGTCGTTGTTTATCTTCTCTAAGACGAGCTCGCCCTCAGGATGTTCAGCGCTCGCTTGACCCTCATGCTCGACGGTTGTACCAGTCTTGTCGAAAATCTTTATAGTAAATCCCGTACTTGATGCCTCGGTAGTGATTGTATTAACAACTACAGCCATTCCCTGGGCATAGTTGTAAACACCTTTTCCGTCAGCGTTACAAGAAACGAAATACGTTTCCGCTCCACTACCAATGAAGAGGTTCAAACCTTTAGTATTGTATACCGCCGCATTCCTACTTCTCGTTGTAACATCCAAGTAATAGAATCTCTTATTATTATTCGTAGTATAGTTGTGGGCTAAATAGTATGTATTATATCCACTTTTTGTATACACCTTTCCATCTGTGCCATACGTCCAAACCACCTTATTAGCAGTGAATTCCAAAGAGGAATTCATGTAACGTCCATTACCATCAGTAATATAAATCTGGTCACCTTTCTTAAAGTCCACGTGCTTAGCACTGTTGGCATACACCAAACGTGCACCCACAATGCGGTAACCTACAGGTATACGTTGACCATTTTCGGTGAGTGCGTCTGTCGGCGTCTCCAACCAATAGGTGTTATTCTTCAGGCCAATATACGTAAGCTTACCGTCATTCGATACCGAAGCGATGCTACCATCACCTGGGGTGCCTGCCTTAGCTGTACCACCAACCACTCCTTTTTCGTCGTATAAAAGGAAATCGGCCTCGAGGTCCTTGATGTTGTTATAGTCGTACTTAAAAGAGGTATAGTTATTGACCGTCTGTATCTCAATAGGTCCATAATCCACACGATTGGTCAGGAACGGCAAGGCGAGACAACTCACAGCATCGGTGAACGCGTCGGGCTCCGCCTGAAGCGACTCGTTGAACTTATCGGTACACTCAAAGGTAACAACGAATGACACTACATCAATTGTAGAACTTCCTCCTCGTGCATAATCATGATCCTGCTTGAAATAAAGGATGTTGCCCATGTCCGAATTGTTCATCGAAGTTCTTTGCATGGTAACCCCCTCACTCCCAGTCTTTTTAATAAACACGGACGCGTGCACTGTGGTGAACGAAGCATCCATTTCTTTCAAGGTTGTTGCCACTGGCGAATCATCATTAGAGTTGATGACCATCTTGTAACTCGTGAATCGGTAACCCTTAGGCAATGACAACGACATATGGTTGACTGTACTTCCCTGTCCAGAGATGAAAGTCAACTTGTTTTCCTTTTCAATAGCAGAAACGTTGTTGGCATGCACCTTCATCAAACCGGCAGCAGTGATGGTTGCCTCATCGGAGGTGATGAGGGTCATGGGCAACTGGTTGTGAATCCAAACGCCGCCAAAATTCGTCTTATGGCTTTCCGTTCCATAACTTGCAGCCGAAATGACATTACCCGTCTTGGGGCTGATGCTGACTGTCTGGGCGGCTGCCGCCATTCCCACCGTCAACAGAACTGCAGTTGCGGCGCATCTGATCATGCCCCGGCAACTTGAAATCAATAATTTTAACTTTTCCATATAGCAATCGAATATTGTTCTTGAGCGCAGCCTCGACCAACTGATCAAGAGGTTAAACATTATATAATAGGTGTCGACCTTTGCATTTCATCTACGCCTTGTTTTCTGTTTTACGGCTATGAGGCGTTTCGGTTATGGTTTCACGGTTGGGTCGCCGCGCGCCTCCCCGAATTTTGTCGTTACAAAGATAGCGCAAAAAATCATCAAGAACCTTACAATTTCTTTCATAGATGTAACATCTGGAGTGTTACATTGTAACATTTGAAAGTCGCATTTTTGTAGCATTTCGCAATGCTACAGTTTCATTCCTACAAAAGTGAAAATGTGACACCGCAAAGATCGCCCAGGGAGGCCCCAAGCGAAAATGTTACAAACCTCAAAAGGCGGAACCCACTTAAACTCAGCCCATTACAGACTGATGTTGTAAGAAATCCACCTTTTGTAACATTTCACATAAATGAGACAATAGGCATGAAATCATCGTTTTGTAACATTTTCGATGAAAAAAAAGTGTTACATCCCTTGTTTTGTTACAAAAATGCACTATCTTTGCAAACGGACAGTTAGCATACGGACTGGGGGAAATCAGAAAATCAAGAAATTCGTTTGCATCACTACTATGAAATGGCAGTAGCCGCACCCATGCGGTAGGCACAGCCTAATAAGAAAGGAGTAACTTATGAAGCTACCTATTAAGATCGCTCTCTTTCTCATGGCCTTACTATCGGTCATGGTCGCTTGCACGAGCAAGGACGCATCGCAGAGAGCCACACAGACGAATACCGACAAACGTTATTCGTTCGAATACGTTAAGAAAATCAGCGTCACACAGCCTAAGATGGCGTTGCAGGTGTTGCAGCACGCCGAAGAACATAAGTTGATGTCGCCCATCGACATCAACATCCTCAGGAGCATGGTGTATTACAACTCGACGCTCGACTACAAGAAAGCCATTTTTTACGCCGAGGCCGCGCTCAACGACTCGGAAATCAACAACCGCCCTGAGCAGCTGATGAGCCTGCTGTACATGGCCGCGCTGGAATATTACAACTGTGGCAACTACGCCAAGTGCCTCAACATGGCCGACCGCGCCATCACTACCGGCTACAAATACGACAACCGCCAGCTCGTGGGCCAGGTGCTCACCACGATGGGCCAGTGTCACAGCGAGATAGGCAATGTGGGCCATGCCATCAACTGCTTCGACCGAAGCATCATCATCTTCAAGGGCGAGGTGAAGAAGTCGCCCAAATGGAACCTCTATTACGCGCTGACCACCAGCAACGCGCTGAAGGCCAACGCCTACCTGGAGATGAAACAATACAAGGAACTCTTCCAGATGAAGCCCGAATATGAGGGCACGCTGAAGAAGCTGAACACCCTGCCTGAGGGCATCAGCGGCGTGAACGACCTGGCCAACGCCACCTTTTACTCTATCTACGCCATCGGCTACGAGGAGACGGGCAACCACGCCCAGGGCAGCGCCCTCTACGACAAGCTCATCGTGACGCGCGCCGCCAACACGCCCGAGGGCGCCACGTTTGTTGTGCCCTACCTCATGCTGACCAAGCATTACAACGAGGCCCTGAGCAAAGTGAACGAGATGGAAAGCGTGTGGACCCGTAGCGGCAAGGACACCATAGACTACAACTATATCCATAACATCTTGGCCAACAAAGCCAAGACATTGCAGGCGATGGGCCGCTACAAGGAAAGCTTGGAGACGGGCATACGCGCCTACGACCTCAACGACTCGCTCAACAGGCGCATCAAGGCCCAAAATGCGCTCAGGGTGTCGGAGCAACTGGGCAAGAAGATGCTTAAGAAATACATTGAGCGACAAGACACCCTTCTGAGAATCAACCACATCGCCAACATCGTCATTGGCGCCCTGCTCGTGATTTGCATCGGCCTGATGATTATCGGCTTCCGCATCAACAAGAAGCTGAAGGCCAAGAACCAAGCGGCCTCCACGCTCGTCAACGAACTGCTGCTATACAAGAAGCAGCTTATGGAGCACTTGGCTGCCGACGAAGCCAACAACGCGAAAAACAATCGCAAGACCCTCGAGGCCAACGACGACAAGCAACAGCAGTACGACGAGTTCCTGAGGATGGAGAAAATGGTTATCGACAGGGGCCTGTTCCTCCAACCTAAGTTGGAGCGCTCGGATGTGGCGAAGGAGATGGGCATTTCCACCAGCCATTTCAACGAACTGTTTGCAAGGTTCTCCGACCAGTCGTTCACCAACTTCATCAACGACCTGCGCATGGAGCATGCCGCCAAGTTGCTGAAGGACAAGTCGAACTACACCATCGAGGCCATCGCCAACGAGTGTGGCGTTCCCATCCGCCAAACCTTCTATCGCCTGTTCTCCAAGAAGTTTGGCATGACTCCCGCTGAATACCGCAATGTGGTTGCGGACGAGTAAGTTTAAGATTTAGGGACATTCCTAATATGGGAATGCCCCTCATTTATTACTTGCGGAAGAAGTCGGGAACGGCTACCGGCACCGACCCTTGGCTGATCGACAGCTCCGAGAGCTCAACCACAGCGCACCATTCGGCCAAGTCGTACACATCCATGTCGAGCGGTCGGCCCTTGACCAGGCAGTCTACGAGACGATAATCCATGATGTAGGATATGCCGCCGCGGTTGTCGTATTGCTCAGCCGTGTGGCGCAAGCTGCGAATGTCGTCGGGCAGAAAACGCTCGATCATAGCTTCCACCTCATCGCGCCTCACCTCCTTCTCTCCTATCCAAAGTTGCTCCACAGGGTACTTATCAGCATAACCCTTCGTTCCCACCAGTCGGTAGCCACGACTATAGGGTCGCGGTGTCTGCACATCGTGGCTAAGCAGTAGGGTGCGCCCCAAGGCGGTGCGCATCAGCGTGGTAGTTACAGCGCCATTGGCAAAGCCGTTGGGCGCGGTCGATGCTGATCCCGCCCCATCAGCCACGATGCTGGCGTGGTGCTGGCATACGGCGGGCGACGGTGTGGTGTCCATGCTCACCAAAGTACGTAGCGTGTCGCCACGATGCACGCCCATGGCCAGGCACACAGGCCCCAGCCCATGGGTGGGATAAACGTCGCCCCGGTGAACAGCGTTGTAACGCAGTCGCCAAGGCTCCCACCGGTCGCCCAGGTTGTGGCAATAGCCGCCCTCACCATGCACCACCTCGCCCAATAGGCCCTGTTGCGCCATGGCCGCCGTGGCCAGTTCAAAATAGTCGTAGCAACAGTTCTCGAGCATCATGCAATGGAGCTGCTGGCGTTCGGCCAAATCCACCAACTGCCACGCCTCGCGGATGGTCATCACCGCCGGCACCTCCACCGCCACATGATGCCCGTGCTCCAAGGCACAACAAGCCATGGAGAAATGGCTGGCCCAATCGGTACACACATATACGAGGTCGAGATTGGGCATGTCGCACAGTTGCTCCGCCGACGAGAAGGCGTGCGCAGCGGGTCGCCCATTGTCGCGCAACAGTTGCTGCACATCGGCCACGCTATCGGCCGACAGGTCGCACACGGCCACAATGTCGGTGCGTTCCAAGTGGCACCAACGCATCACGGCCTCGCGTCCACGTTGGCCCAAGCCCACAAAGCCCACCCGCACACGCTCCATCGGCTGTGCGGCAAGTCCCACCACCGACCGTTGTCCAGCAGGTCGTGAGGGTTGGAAGGAGGAAACAGAATAGTGCTTCACGCTACAAATCATTTTTATAATAACGTATCGCTACAACCGATTATTTTAAGGCGAAGCCAAAAAACTTGCCCTGGAGGCTCGTCACATTCAACAATAATGTGTATTTTTGTAACGAAATGACTACAACTATCATCATCAGCATTGTGGCGGCCATCCTCATGGTCGCTGTGGGTTTCATTCTTGGAACCCGCGGGAAGAGTGGTCAGCAGGGCGACAACGCCGTGCTGCTCGACAACCTGCGCTCCCAACTGGCCAATCAGGACCAAAAGATGAAGCAGCAGGAACAAACGTTGACCGCACAGCAAGAAACCATCCGTAACCTGACGGCCGAGCGCGATGTGCAAAAGGCACACGCCGACAGCTTCCGCGAACAGCTCACCTCACAGAAAGACGACTACGAGCAGCGCTTACGCTCGCAAAAGGAAGAGGCCGACGACGCCCTGAAGAGCGAGCGTGAGGAGCAGCAACGACGCCACAACGAGTTGCGCGAGGGTTACGACAAACAACTGGCGGAGCTCAAGGACGCCTACGAGAAGCAGTTGGCACAGACCAAGGACGGCACGGAGAAACAGATAGAGGCGCTGCGCCTGATGAACAAGGAGCAGGTTGACAGCCAGATGAAACTCATCCGCGAGCAGATGCAAACCACCTCCGAGGAGGTGCTGAAACGACGCCAAGACGAGTTGGGCGAGCGCAACAAGGAGCAGGTGTCGAAGATCATCGACCCGCTGCAACAGAGCCTGAAGGAGATGCAGGAGGCATTCAACCTCTCGAAGAGCCAGCAGAGCGAGGCGCTGACCCGTCTCGACGAGACCATCAAGATCAACATGCAGAAGAGCGCCGAACTGGGCGAGACGGCCGACCGCCTGACACGCGCCCTGACGGGCGAGGTGAAGGTGCAAGGCAACTTCGGTGAGCTGAAGCTCAAACAGTTGCTCGAGGACATGGACCTCAAGGAGGGCGAACAGTTTGACACGCAAGAGACGCTGCGCGACAAGGTGGGACGCTCGGCCAAGGGCGACGACGGCAAGGGCCTCATTCCCGACTTCATCTTGCATTTCCCCAACAACCGTCACGTGGTAGTCGACTCGAAGATGTCGCTCACCGACTATGAGCGCTACATGAACGCCGAGGACGGCAGCGTGGAGAAAACCGACTATCTCAAGGCCCACATAGCCAGCGTCAGGGCGCAGGTGAAGCGCCTGGCGAAGAAAGAATACACCAAGTATCTGCCCAGCGGCTACAACCGCCTGAACTTCGCCATCATGTATGTGCCCATTGAGGGCGCGCTCAACCTGGCCCTGCTCAACGATGGTTCGCTGTGGCGCGAGGCTTACGACCAGGGCGTGCTCATTCTCGGCCCACAGACCATGTATATGAACCTGCGCGTGCTGGAGATGATGTGGACCCAGGTGCGACAATTGAAAAACCAGCAAACGATGATCGATGCGGCCAACACCATCATCGACCGTGTGCAGGATTTCGGCATGCGCTTCATGGATGTGGAGTCGAGCATGAACGACACCCTCAAAAAGATGACCAAGCTGAAGATTACCACGGCCGACAATGGGCCCAGCATCATCACCGCCGCCAAGAAGTTGCTGATGGCGGGCGCCAAGGAGAACAAGAAGAAAAAGACGCTCGACGAGATGGACGAATCGATGTTCATTGAGAGCGACGCCGAGGCGACAGAAGAGCAAACGCAACCCAACAACAATTAAAACCCATAAAACCCCATATCATCATGGACGACAAAAAGAGGACATACGACACCGTGGTGGCCCAAGCCCAATGCCTGGTGGACGGCGTAACCAACCATGTGGGAGCACTTGCCAACATCACGGCCCTGCTCAAAGAGGCCTTCCCCTATTACTTCTGGGTGGGATTCTATCTCGTGAAAGACGACCAACTGCAACTGGGACCGTTCCAAGGTCCCGTGGCATGCTACACCATTGGCAAGGGACGCGGCGTATGCGGCACGTCGTGGGCACAGGCCCAGACACTCATTGTGCCCGATGTAGAGCAATTTCCCGGGCACATCGCCTGTTCCTCACGCTCCCGCTCGGAGATCGTGGTGCCCATCCTGCGCAACGGCAACGTGGTGGGCGTCATCGACGTGGACAGCGAGCAGCTCAACTCCTTCGACACTATCGACCAAGAAGGCCTGGAGCGCATAGCCACCCTCTGCGAGCCTTTGGTGTAATCAAACCATAAAACAACATCCGGCATCTGGCCTTCATCTTGATGACACGACCGCTTGCTCATTTCTTCAACCCCAATCAGTCATTAAACCAAAATAGGAGAAATAATACCATGAAAAAAGCAATTCTCCTCATTACCACGCTCCTCGCATTGGTGAGTTGCAGCGAGCGCACCCCACAAGACCTGTTCGACGAGGACAAGTCGGGGGTCGTATTGATCCTCAACGAGTATTACTACACCATGAAGCTGCCCAACGGCAACACCCTGTATTTCACAGGAATAGACGACGACGGAAGCCTTGAGAACCTGTCGGCGGACTACGACGACATCAAGGGCAAGCGCCAAACGCTTAGTGGCACGGGCTTCTTCATCGACAAACAGGGCACCATCATGACCAACCGCCATGTGGCCCAGCCCGCCATCGACAAGAAAGCCGTGAAGGAGAGCTACAACAGTTTGGTGGCATCCCTCAAGGCTTATTTCGGCGCCCAAATGGAAGAACTGGCCGATCAGTACCGCACGCTGGAGAACCAGAAGAGCGACTGTGTGAGCTTCGACTTCTACGGAAACGCCTATCAGGACGAGGAGAAACTGCAAGCCATTACCACCCAACAGGGCGAACTGGAGGAACAGTTCAACCAACTGCGCGATGTGCGCGAGTCGATGAACGACCATGTGTCGTTAGACGAGTTGCAAATAGCGGTGGTTTGCGAGGTGGGCATTGCTTACAACAACACTTACGTGACCTCGAGCAGCGATTTGCTCGACAAGAACCCGTGTGTGGTGACGAAGGTGTCGGGCAAGGAAGACACCGACCTGGCGCTCATCCAACTGAAGGACAAGACCACACCCGAAGGGGCATACGTGTTCAATACCGACGGCAAGGCCGACGTGGGCTTGGTGGCCAAGGTGAAAGACCTGTTCTCCTCGCACAACGATGAGATTCTGCAAATCGACCAACAGTTGTACATGATTGGCTACAACGCAGGTCCGGTATTGGCCAACACCAAGCAAGGCATACAGGTGCAGATGACCAGCGGAAAGGTGACCCAACTGCCCGACGGCGACCGTTTGCTCTACAGCATACCCACCGTGCAGGGGTCAAGTGGTAGCCCTGTCATCGACAGTCAGGGCCGATTGGTGGCGGTAAACTTCGCCAAGTTGGCCGCAAGCGACAACTTCAACTTCGGCATTCCACTCAATAAGGTGAAGGCTTTCCTCAAACCTTAGGGAAGAAAAGACACCTAAGGGGGATGGGCGAAAGAACGCATCGCATCTAAACGACTTTCTATTGTGCAATGCAGCTCACACGATCTCAACCACGGTGAGCACATTGCCCTGGACCGTGAAACGCACATCGCGGCCCTCAAACGGCATGCCATACGTCTTGTTGGCGTCATTCTGATAATGGGGACGTGGGTCAAGGGCCAACACCTGGCGCAACACGGCGGTGGCGTCGGCACCCAATGTGGCCTCCATCTCGGGAGGCACGACCACCGTGAGGCGTTGCATGGGATGATTGTCGACGAAGCCCGACCGCACACCCTCATGGCAATCGGCATAAGCCACATACGGTTTGATGTCGAAAATGGGAGTGCCATCCATGAGATCGGCGCCCATGACGTGGATGACCGGCCCTTTCGACGTGGCCCACTCCACATGGTCGAGCTTCACCGAAGAGAGCCCCAGCGGATTGGGGCGGAACGGTGAGCGCGTGGCAAACACGCCCATGCGCACATTGCCCCCCAACACCGGCGGGCGCACCACAGGACTGACGGCCTGGTGGCGGTTGGCCGAGAAGGCCCAAATCAGCCAGAGATAATCGAACTCCTCGATGCCACGCAACGCATCAGCATTGCGCCATTCGGGCTCAAAGACAATGGTGCCGCGCAAGTCGGGAGCCAAGCCGCTCTGCTTGGGAACGCCAAACTTGGAGGCAAACGGTGAGTGGAAATGGGCTATGGGAGTGATGGTCATGACGGGTAAAACAAGCATTTATCAGAACGTGTCGGTATGCGCGTTGTAGCCAAACGACAGAATCAGCATCAGCAGAATCTCCAACCAACACACCATAACCGGGATATACATATGCGGCGCATCGGGTTGGTAGGGCTTATAGGTCTCGGTCATGCGGTGGAGCGATCGCTGGAAAGCATAATAGACCAGCGAGGCGGTGACCACGCCCACCAACATGCCCACAATGATGTCGCCAAAATAATGAACGCCCAAGTACATGCGCGACCAACAAGTGATGAAGGCCCACGCCATGAGCGTGGTGGTGAGCAGGTGGCGTCGGAACACATAATAGATGAAGAACGCCAATCCCCAACAGTTGGCCGAATGGGCCGACGGGAATCCATAGCGCCCACCACGATAGCCATCCACGATATGCACGAGGGGCGATATGGGATTATCGGTGTTGGCGGGGCGCAAGCGTCCCACGAAAGAGCGTATGAGAGAACCACTCATCTGGTCGTTGATGGTGATGAGCAAGGCCAATACAATGAGGCAAGTGACATTCACTCGCCACGGGAAACAACGAAACATGACATAGGCGATGCTCAGGTAGAACGGCAACCAGATGAACCGACCGCTGAACATCTGCATGAAATTGTCCCAATAATCATTGTGCAAACCATTGATGGCCAGAAATATTTGCGTGTCCCAGTCGACAAGGGTCTGAATGACGGTAGATAATAACAAGTCTGTCATAGTTACGTTTTGAATGGTTCATTGCTCACCCACGCCCCATGAGGCGTGGCGCATAGCGGATAGAGCATGGCGCCGATGAAGATCAGCGCCGGGCGATATCGTCGAACAACACTTGCAGAAGCGCCTTGCCCCGCTGGAGGTTCTTACCCTTTTGTCGGCCCTCATCGATGACCGTACGACCCAGTTTGTTATCGTAAATCATCGTGTTGTCGGCGTCGATGAATCCAATGCCATCGTTCATCAGGAAGAAGGCGTAATGGGGTATCGACGCATCGAAGATATCCTTGCTGAATAGTAGGTCGTTGTGGGGCAAGCCCAACTGTGCGAGCAACGTAGCGGCAATGTCCTGCTGCGATGCGTATGTATCTACAACCATCGGCTTCTCGATGGCTCCACCCGTCCAAATCATAGGACAATGGAAGCGCCACGGCTTAAAATTATCGATCTCCTCAGGCCATGCGCCAAGATGATCGGGCACAATGACAACGAGCGAACTATCCCAGCGATCGGTCTTGCGAAGACTCTTCACAAAATCGCCCAAATAACTGTCGACAAAGGCAAACGCATTGAGCGTCTTGTCTTGCATATACCCAGGCGGCACATCAAAAGGCTCGTGGGAGCTCGAAGTTTGTATGACACGCATCATAGGCCGCGACGGGCGTTCCACTTTCAACTCCTTCTCCACACGCTGAAACAGCAAGTTATCGGGCACACCCCACTTGCTGAGGCGGGCAGAAACGGGGAAGTCGACATCAGAAATGATCGACGAGAACCCCTGGTTCACCAAGAACGAGCGCATGTTTGTGAAGTCGGCATCGCCACCATAATAATACTCCAAGCCATAGCCCGCCTTGGCCAAATGGCTCGCTATCGACGGCAGGGCAGCGGTTTTCTTGGGATATTTCATCAGGCTCACCACCGACGGAGCGGGATAGCCCATGAGGATCGACAACAGGCCGCGGTCGGTGCGGAAACTGTTGGCATAGAAATTGCGGAAGAAGATGCCCTCTTCGCTAAGCTTATTAAGGTTCGGCGTGACAGGCCACTTACGGCCATCCATGCCTTCTGCGAGGGTATGCATCACCGTGTCAGAGAAGCTCTCGAGAATGACGACATACACATCGGGCTGCTCACAGCGCAGCACTTGGGTATGGTTGGCGGATCCCACGGGGCGGTTCAAGTCTGCCACGATGCGATGGGCCACCGCATCGTCCATGAAACGGTATTGCGAGGCGAAGTCTTCTTGGTGACTCATGCTCTCCATAAACGAGAAGAGCGGGTTCACGGCGGCATGGTTGAGCACCGAGTGGTGGGAGAAATACACCTTGCCCGTGTTCATCGACGACACCGTAACGCCACCGCGGATGGGCAGGAAGAGGGATGCCAGCAGCAACAGTTCTACCACCACAGGCCACACCTTACGCTTACCTTTCTGTCGGAAGGCCTTAAGATAGAGCAGGTGGAACACCAGGCTGATGAGGGCCACGACCAGCACCAAGCCCACCAGCGCCATCAAGCCTTGGCCCCAACTGATGCTGGCCAAGGCGTCGGCGGGCGACGAGGTGAGGAAAAACACAGGAGTGCTATCGAGCGGAAAGCGCCAATAACCATACAATCCCATATTGGCCACGAAGCTCAGGGCCACGGCCACCGAGGCCACCCCGAAATAGGCGGCTAACGCAAGTCGCCACCATCGGTCGGCCGACGGTCGGCGAAACACGGCCAGCGGCACGTCGCTCAGCAACAGCACGAGGGCTGGAATCACCGTGAGGTATCCGGCCATCGACAGGTCGAGCGGCAAGCCATGGCCCACCACAGGCCACAAATCGGTTAATCCTCCATCATAAACAAGGAGGAACACCGGTTTTTGCAGTATGAAAAGCAATGTCCAAGCCACAAAGGTGGCGACAATCAGAAATATCTTGTGCTTCAAGGTCGTTTATCTGAGTTCAACTTCGTTGCCTTTGGTGCATTCGAACCACGGCTCCACATCGCGCAGCGAAATGTCGTCGTATTCGAAAGGAGCGACAACCGTTTGGCTGCCATCGGGGAGCACCAGTCCCATCTTACCGTTCTTCTGCGCAATGATAGGCATGGTCATCATGTCGTCGACATAGACGTAGGGCGTGCGCAGGAACTCATATTCGGGCGACAAAAGCACATTGCCCTCATAGTCCTTGATGCCATACTTGCCATCCTTCTCGAACACCTCATGATACTTGAGGTACTTGTCCTTCATGCGTGTTACGTAGAATGACATGGTCTCATCATCGCCAATCATGCTGATAAAGTAATGGAACGTGTCGCAATAGTTGGCGATGGCGCGCGCCACAAGCATGCGCCACGAGAGGTCCTTGACAACCTTTCTGTTGAGATCGATGTAACGGGCCATAGCCTCCTCGCGCTGCGGCACGGTGAGGGTCTTCATGCGGGCCTCAAACTTCTCGAGCATCGCCAGCGAGCCATGCATGGCCTTGATGTAACGATGGATCTGCCGCCCCATCTCGTTGGCAAAAAACATGTCGACTTGCCGGGTCTCTATTTCTTCTCTAAACAATCCTTCCATAGCATTGGTTTGTTTGGTTTCTACATCCACAAAAGTACAAACAATCTGCCAACTGACCAAAAAGAAAACCACAAATATTTATCCCTCCCCATTCAATATCACGGCAAAACATCCTCGGCTCACGCCCGCTTCCCCTTCCATCAGCAAGAAAATGTCGTTTCGTGTCGATTTTCTTGGGTACATCTTCGCAATCATGCGTATTATTTATGTGTAACGGGGAACAGCAACCCCACACCCCTACAAGAGGGCTTAGGGCACGCAACGCTCCATTCGCCCACAGCGCCTATGGAACGAGAACCACTTGGCGCCGTCCCGATAGCAGACCAAAGACAATATTAGGCTTTAGTTAGAAAAATAGTTGTTTAGCGAGAAGGGCTTATCCACGGAACGACACCATGTGACGATTCGCACGGACAAGCCCTTTGTTATTTAGGGAATGTAACGCTATGCGAGTGGCATGGGATCGGCGAAACTCACCGCGTTACGCAGCGATATTTTCCATGCCCCACTGCGGCTGGCGCCTCGTGCGTTAGAGCAATGAGGGCAACGCCTCGCTGAGGTCGCTGAAAGTCTTCTCAAAATCGCCAGTGTACCAAGGGTCGGCCACGTCGCGGTGCTCGCCTACGAGCGTCATGAGCAGGCTCACCTTGCCCTCGTTGTCATTGATGCCCAACATCTTCAGCCACCTGAGATTGTTGCGATCCATCACAAAGATGCGGTCATAATAATCATAATCGGCCTGTGTCAGCTGGCGTGCCTCGCGCCGTTGGAAAGGCACACCATGGTTGCGCAGGCAACGCTTGGCCGGCGGATACATGTCGTTGCCTATCTCCTCGGTCGACGTTGCCATACTATCAATCTCAAACTCGGCCTCCCGGCCCGCATCCTTCACCAGTTTCTTCATCAAGAACTCGGCCATCGGACTGCGACAAATGTTGCCGTGGCAAACAAATAACAGTTTTGTCTTCATGGTTCTCTGTACCATTCTTTTATGTACATGTAATGTTCAGCATACTCCAGAGCCTGCCCTTCGGGCGCGGTCTTCACCTTATGCGCAGGGACGCCAGCCCATGTCTCGCGTGGTCCCACCTGTGAACCGGCCAGCACCACGGCGCCAGCGGCAATGATGGCCTGTTCGCCAATGTCGGCCTTGTCGAGCACCACGGCGTTCATGCCGATGAGCGCTCCACGCCTCACAGTGCAGGCATGCACCACCGCCCCGTGGCCTATCGACACATCGTCTTCGAGCACCACGGGCGCTCCCGCTGTCTGATGGACGCAAGCGCAATCCTGAATGTTCACTCGGTTGCCCACCACCACGGCGTCGACATCGGCCCTGACGACGGCTCCAAACCACACCGAGCAGTCGTCGCCCATCATGATATCGCCCGCCAATGTGGCGTTCTCGGCGAGAAAGCAGCGTTCGCCCCACTGGGGAGTCTTACCCTTCACCGTTTGAATAAGTGCCATATCTTTCTGTCTTTTGATTTGTTTGTAACCCTAAGCCCCATAGGTCGTTAGACCGAACCGGGTTGATGGTTAGGATGCCATAGTTTCTTTTCCTATCCAACGACCGATTTGGGCCAAACGCCATCAACAATGATGACCTAATGACCCATGGGGGTTGAAAGCAAAAAAAAGCCCATAGGCCATGGCGCAACGCACATACCCCATGAGCATCTCGTAATGATCGTTCTTACTTGGCAGCCTCAGCCGTGAAGTTGGTGATACGACTGCGGAACTGTCCGGCCTTCTTCAGCGGGAACACCAAGGTGCGGATGTAGTACATGTCGCCACGCTCGCCAAAGTTCACCTTCTTCACCCCGAGCGTCTCCACGGCCTTTCCGTTGACCAGAAGGGTTGTCTGCTCCTTGTCGCCACGGATAGCCACATGTGCCTTCTCGCCAGGATAGAACTGGTAGTTGAAATGATGCATGTAACCATCGCGACCGTATCCCAGCAAGCCCGCCACGGGATCGGAGAGGTAGAACGTGGTGCCGCCATCGGTAAAGAGCACCGTGCCGCGTGCCTCAGGCTGCGCGTCGATGTCGAAGCTCACCTCATAGTTCCAACCGATGTTGTCGATCGGCAGCGTGTCGCCCGGCTTCACCTGCGCCACCTGCAACTTGCCCGTGGGATGGTAACCGGCGTAGTTGACACCCGGTGCCTCGCGCACGTCCTGCGATTGGCGCTCAAAGTCGGCCCAAGGCAACTTGGTGGCCGACGCGGTCCACATCTTCGTGGCCATCGTGCGGATAGCCGGCATGCAACGATAGTGTATGTCCTGGTCGGTGATGCCGTTGCCCACGATGTCGTTCCACACGGCAAACGCTCCACCCTTGATTTGCGGATGGCGCTCAGGGAACTTCTTGTTGCCACCGAGGTTGGCGGGAGTCCAGTCCTCGTAGAGCCACTTGCAGTTGAGGTAATCGTAGTAGTAGCCAGCCTTCGGAACGATGTAAACATATCCGTCGGGGATCGAAACGAGGTTGTAACCCAACTGGAGCATCGAGTCGGGGTTGGCATATCCCGTGTACCACAGGTCCATCAGCACATCCTTCACCTTAACGGGTGTGGTGCCGCGCGCATGGGTCAGTGCGCCCCACACCTTGGCTTTCTTGCCGTAGCCCTCCACGGTACGGATGTAACGGTCGGTGAGCTCGCGGAACTTCTCCACCACCTCCCGGTCGGCATTGGAATACTCGTCGGTGCCGATATGCATGTATTTGCCGCGGAACACCGGGTTCGGACCATCGAGATACTCCTTGAGCAGGGCGTCGAGGAACGTGTAGGTCTCAGGCTTGAAGAGGTCGAGGTGGTCCATGCCATACTTCTCACTGGCAATCTCCGGCTTATACTGGGTGAAGGCGAGCGCATGGGCGGGCATGTCAATCTCAGGGATAATCTCCACGCCGAGGCTGTCGGCGAGCAATTGGAGATCCACAAACTCGCGCTTGGTGTAGTAACCATCGCGTGCCGTGAGGCCGGGATAGGTGTCACATTCCATACGGAAGGCAGCATAAGTCTTCTTCCAGTCGTTGTCGAAGAATTGCTTGAAACCGTTGTCGTTGAGGTGGATCTGCAACGCGTTCATCTTATAATAAGAGAGGATACGCACATAATCGCGCAACATCGACATGGGCAGGAACTTACGTCCACAGTCGAGGAACGCACCGCGATAGCTGTAATCGGGCCAGTCGCGCACCACGCCCTTGGGCAAGCTCTTTCCCTTGCTGTTGTCGAGCATCTGCAAGAGCGTTCGCGTGCCCCAGTAAAGACCCTTCACCGTGGAAGCGCTGATCACCACGCGGTCGGTAACCGTGAGCGTGTAACCCTCCTCGCCCAACGCCTTATCTTTCTTAATCTCCAGGTAGATGTCGCCCGCCTGTGCCTTGTTGCGTGCAGGCATTTGGGCCTCTGCGCCCAACGATTTCTTCAGGTCGGCGGCGAGAATCTGCGCCACCTCCTTGACCTTGGCACTGTTAGCGTCTTTCTTCACAACAATGGCAGGTGCCGCAGCCTGCTGTCCATCGGCTGCGGCGAAGGTCAACAGGCCCTCGCCTCCCTTCCACACTTTCAGTTCAGGAATGACAAACGGTTTGTCGTTAACGGCCGAAGCGTGATGCGGCGCAAAGGCTGCCATGAGGCAACACACCGCAATAATGGTTTTCTTGATCATGTATTTTTTATTATTGGAATGTCTATCTGTTAGTTATCGATCAACGCCCCGTTGACCCTCGAAGGTCGACGGACGCGTTTTTTAGCGCGCTTTCTCGGCCTGCAACTTACCCTTTTCCCATGTAACGACGAGCGTTTCGCCCTGCTTCACGTCGACGGGGAGCGTCTGGCCCTTGTAGCGCACCACGCCGGCCTCGCCACTGTTGGAGCGGACGCGTGCCTCGGCAAGCTGTCCGCCGCGCCAAGTAATGTCCACCACGAAATTGCCGCGGGCACACAATCCCTTCACCTCGCCGTCGGCCCATGCGTCGGGCAGGGCCGGCAAGAGATGGATGTCGCCATCTTGGCTTTGCAGCAGCATCTCTGTAACGCCAGCCGTTCCTCCGAAATTACCATCTATTTGGAAAGGCGGGTGCAGGTCCCAGAGGTTGTCGGCGGTGCCGTTCTTCAGCAGGTTGCCATAGAGCTTGTAGGCATGGTTGCCATCGAGCAGACGTGCCCATAGGTTGAGCTTCCATCCCATGCTCCAGCCTGTGGCGCCATCGCCACGATGCTCGAGCACCACCCGCGCGGCCTTGGCCAACTCGGGCGTGTAGGCCCAACTCACGGTGTGGCCAGGATGGAGGCCAAAGAGATGGTTTACATGGCGATGCTCATCCTTCGGATCATCGATGTCGCGGCTCCACTCCATGAGCTGTCCGTAGCGGCCAATGCGGTAAGGAGGCAAATGGCGCAACACATCCTGCCACTGAGCCGACTCGTCTTGGTCCACTCCCAGGATGTTGGCGGCCTCCACAGCGTCGGTGAGCAGTTCGCGCACCACGGCCTGGCAGAACGTCACGCCATCGTCGATGATGCCATGCTCGGGCGATGTGCTGGGTGCCACGGTGTAGTTTCCGTTGGGCTTACGCCACAGGAAGTCCTGACAGAACAGCGCTGCACCCTTGATGATGGGGTACGCCTCGTTCTTGAGCCACTCCTTGTCGCGGCTGAAGGTGTAGATATCATAGACCTGGGCGGCCAGCCACGGACCCGCCACGGGCGAGAGGTTCCACGACATGTCGCGGTCGCGCAACGGTGCTGTGAAGCCGAAGGGATTGGCCGAGATGGAGGCCGTCCATCCCCTTGCGCCAAAGTAATCGCGTGCCGTTACGGCACCCGGCTTGACCAATGTGCGCACATAGTCGACAAAAGGCTTCGCGCACTCTTGCAGACCGCCCTGCATCACAGGCCAGTAATTCATCTGGATATTGATGTTGTTATGGTAGTCGGCGTGCCAAGGAGCGTCCGAGTTGGCCAGCCACAGTCCCTGCAGGTTGGCGGGCAAGTTGCCGGCGCGCGACGAAGAGATGAGCAGGTAACGGCCAAACTGGTAGTAGAGCGCCTCCAGATAGGGGTCGGCCACGCCACGGCGATAGTCGGCCAGACGGTCGGGAGTGGCCTTCTCCAGTTCCGTCCTCGTCAGCGCCTTGTTGGCGTCGGCGCCCAACGACAGGCTGACACGCGTGAAGATAGGACGATAATCGGCCAGATGACGCCTCATCAAGCGCTTGTAGTTCAAGGCCATGGCGGCCTTCAGCCAACTGGCGGTGGTCTCCATAGGCTCCACGCCCACATAGGTCTTCGGGTCGTTGAAATCGGGATCGAAGTTCATCTTGTAGTCGGTGTCGGCCGTGAGGATAAACTCCACCTCATCGGCGCCCTTCACCTGGAGGCCCTCATGGCCGTTGCGCACCACCTTGCCACCTTTGTGCCGCATGGCGATACGCACCACCACCTTCATGCCATTGTTGGTAAGATTGCCCACATAGAGCAACTCATTGGCGTCGACATTGTATGTGGTGCACTTGGCCTCCATGCTGGGCACATATTTGAGCAGGAGGTTTTGCTTGCCCTTCTTGCTGGCGGTGAAGCGCACAACGAGCACATTCTCGGGATGCGAGCAGAACGTTTCGCGCACATAGCGCACACCACCGGCCGTGAAACTGACACGCGCCAAGGCCGAGTCGAGTGAGAGGGTGCGACTGTAGGAGCCCTCATCGCAGGCGTCGATGCCCGTCGCCACACGCAGCTCTCCCAGCGTGGTGTAGTTGCCGAAACGCCATTCGGGCTCGGCGCCACGTTCGTAGGCTGCCACACCGTTCATGTTGTCGGCCGTGAGCTGGGCGGCGAGGGCCGAGTCGCCGGCAGCGAACGCCTCGCGTATCTGTCGCAAGGCATCGGTCGATTTCTTGTTGACGTTCCAATAATGTGCCGGTCCCTTGCTGGTGCCTGGTCCACCATTCCACAACGTGATCTCGTTGAGCGAGAGGCGCTCGGTGGCCACAGAGCCAAAGAGCGACGCTCCGATGTTGCCGTTTCCGATAGGCAACGACCGCCGTTCCCACTGCGGATCTACACCGCCATAGGGCTGGAACTCACCGGGTTCGGGCGCGGGTTGGTTGAAGCGAACTTGCAAGGGGCGTTGCGCTGAGGCGGTGTGAACACCGACCATCAGCATGAGAGCCAATAAGATTTGACGCATAATTAGGTAGGATGTACGTTAGTTCGATTTTTAGTTGTATTCTGCAAAATTACGAATTTGATTTGAATATGGCAAGCCATAGAGCGTTTTCGTGCGAAAAACATGCACCAAGCCGTTAGGTGGGCGCTTTGCGGTGGGTCGTTTTAACCCAAATTTGCCATTATACCGATTTGGGGTTGACACACCGAAGCACAGTGGCCAACCACAAACGTGCCTTCAACAAGCCCTCAATTTACAAACTGTAAGCATAGAAAAGTTGAAACCTTACAGTTTGGTACATTTTCAGCCAAATCACTAACCATATTAAAACAAGTCGACATTTAATAGAACAAAACGTAAGTAAACACATCTTTAAGCTTACTTTTTGTCATACCTTTGCACTCGAAAAGAGACAAAAGGAAAGTCAAAGCACCATCCTTCAAGGCAAATGGATTGTTTTTAGGTATTTTGCTTCCTTGTGTTCATGAGAGAGAATTAACAGAGTATTCATATTAAATAAGGAGAGATTAAACATGAAGAAGATCGAAGCAATCATCCGCAAGACGAAGTTCGAGGATGTGAAAGAGGCTCTTTTGGCCGCCGACATCGAATGGTTCTCTTACTATGATGTGAGAGGCGAAGGCAAGATGCGGCAGGCACGCATCTACCGTGGCGTGATGTACGACACCAGCAGCATTGAGCGCATGCTGCTCAACATTGTGGTTCGCGACAAGAACGTGGAGAAGACCATTGCCGCCATCGAGAAGGCGGCCCGCACGGGCGAGATTGGCGACGGCCGCATCTTTGTGATTCCCGTGGAGGACACGGTGCGCATCCGCACAGGCGAGCGCGGCGACATTGCCCTCTACAACGCCGAACAGGAGAAGTAATTGGCTCAAGCGAGAGAAAAAGAATTACCGATTGTTGAACTTTTAAGGTAAAGATTATGAGTGTACAGGATTTAGCATTATCAGTTGATACCGTATGGATGTTGCTTGCAGCCATGCTGGTCTTTTTCATGCAGCCAGGCTTTGCGCTGTGCGAAGCGGGCTTCACACGTGGCAAAAACACAGCAAACATATTGTTCAAAAACTTCGTCGACTTCATGATAGGCTCCGTCCTCTTCTGGTTTGTTGGCTTCGGATTCATGTTTGGCAGCGACGGCGCCGGCTTCATCGGCATGCCCAACTTCGGCGACCTGTCGTTCTACAAAGGCGACCTCCCCACCGAGGGCTTCCTGATTTTCGAGACCGTGTTCTGCGCCACCAGCGCCACCATCGTGTCGGGTGCCATGGCTGAGCGCACAAAGTTCTCCATGTATTGCGTTTATTCGTTCTTTATCTCACTGCTAATCTACCCCATTGAGGGTCACTGGACCTGGGGTGGCGGTTGGCTCTGCAACGCCGATCCCTCATCGTTCATGATGAGCACGTTTGGCACCACGTTCCACGATTTCGCCGGTTCGGCCATTGTCCACTCCGTAGGTGGTGTGCTGGCCTTGGTGGGCGCCATCTGCTTAGGTCCCCGTTTGGGCAAGTATCGCAACGGCAAGAGCACCGCCATTCCCGGCCACAACCTGATGGCCGCCGCCCTGGGTGTGTTTATCCTTTGGTTCGGTTGGTTCGGCTTCAACCCCGGTTCGCAGCTGGCAGCCTCAGGCGAGGTGAACCGCGTAGCCATCAGCCATGTGTTCCTCACCACCAACCTCGCCGCTGTGGCAGGTGGATTGGGCACCATGTTCACCTCTTGGATCAAGTATGGCAAGCCCTCGTTCTCGCTGACGCTGAACGGCATCTTGGCTGGTTTGGTTGCCATCACCGCAGGTTGCGACCTCGTTAGTCCGCTGGGCGCCCTCATCATTGGCCTCTTGGCAGGTATCATCCTGGTGTTCTCCATCGAGTTTATCGACGTCAAGCTGCACATCGACGACCCTGTGGGTGCCAGTTCCGTACATGGCGTGTGCGGTATCCTCGGAACGCTCATGACCGGTCTGCTGGCTGTCGACTCTGGCGCCTTCTACGGTCACGGCTGGGGCTTCTTCGGAGCACAGGTGCTGGGCATCGTCTGCATCGACGTATGGGCCATCGCAGCAGGCATCGTGCTCTTCTACGGCATCAAGAAGTTGGTTGGCCTGCGTGTCGACAAGCGTATTGAGGAGGAAGGCCTCGACATCTACGAGCACGGAGAGAGCTGCTACAACTAAGCCTCCCAAGCGAACAACTAACACGATTCAAAAAACCGCACCCACGTCGGCCTCGACACTTAACCTTTTCCCCATTGTTATGTGGGAGGCCGGCTGGGTCTTAATCCCTAATCATTATGAAAGATTTGAGAAGATTAGCCGACAAGTTGAACATCCGCATGGTGGGCGCCATGGCACTCGGTCTGACAGCCTTCGCCACTGCCGCCAACGCCCAGGACAAGGTAGAGACCACCATCGCCGCCGACGTAGTGAGCCAGTACTATTGGCGTGGTCAGGAGCTGGGCGCCATCTCCTTGCAGCCCACGCTGGGCATCGGCTACAAGGGTTTCTCGCTGACAGCCTGGGGAAGCGTGGGCATCTCCGAGCCTTCCGACACCAAGGAGTTTGACCTCACGGCGGCCTACTCCACCGGAGGGTTCCACATTGGCGTAACCGATTATTGGTTCAACAGTCCCAACGAGCGCTACTTCGCCTATGCCGCCCACGAGACATCGCACGTGTTTGAGGCCAACGTGGGTTACGACTTCGGTCCGGTGGCCCTCAACTGGTACACCAACTTTGCCGGCAACGACGGCGTGAACAACGATGGCGACCGCGCCTACTCATCCTACGTGGAGGCCTCAGCGCCCTTCAAACTGGGTGGATGCGATTGGCAGGCCAGCATCGGCGCCGTGCCCTACGCCACATCGTTCTACGGCGACGCCCACGGCTTTGCTGTTACCCACGTAGGCCTGAAGGCCACCAAAGACCTGAAGATCACCGATGCGTTCAGCGTTCCGGTGTTTGCCCAGGTGGCCGCCAACCCCAGCACCGAGAAGGCCTATCTTGTGGTAGGATTTACACTGCAACCCTGACAACTCATAGGTATCGCCCCAAATGGCCATGGGCCGAGGGGGTATTATGGAAAACACTTAGTAAGAAGATTGTAATTCATCACGCGAGTTTTTAGTTATACTTAGTTCTCGTGGAGCCGGCCGTTCGAGCGAATAGCCGGCTTCTTCATGTGTTAGCCTGCCGTAGCCAGCGCCCCAATGGCCGCCAACCGAAACCCACATGCATTTTTATTCCACCCCATGGGGTAAGGTATATCGCTGAATAATATCTATAAAGATATCGTCAAGGAAACGTCAATCTAAAGAGGCCCCAAGAGATATAGACAATTACACATTAACTATATGCGTCAATTTTGACAACATTTGGAAAGAGAAGACAATAATTACGCATATACCCACCACATGGATATAGTAAACGCTTTGCTCTCTGGCATTTGTTTATCTTAGCTTAGCTCATTACTGGATTGTTGCCAACAAAAAGCAAATTTTAAAAATAAGACAAAAACTCCGCATATACCTACTACGCTCTTTCGGATCTTATATTATGTCTTAATTGGTTTTTGAATACTTCTTTTGTTCGTCTTTCGCTAACATTATTTTTTCTACTGTAGTATCCGTAAATGTTCTCCAAATCTTAAGCTCTACTGGCATATAGTCGTCGAAGAACTGCTTTACAAATTCTATGTCAAACACTAAACGAAGATCATTCTTTGCCTCGCCACACTGCCCTTCCTTACGAGTGCCAACACGTGCAACCTTGATAAGGTAAAGATCACGCACACCCTTATTTTTCAAGTATGGCATAAAATAGAAAAGTTTGTTGAGTGCCACTGTAGATGGAAACTTCTTGCCTGTATAGTAAATCTTTGCCGACCGCTCAACGTATTGTTCTAAGTTATCTTTCTTGACAAGGCCAATAAGACAATTCTTAGATGGAAGAATGCTTGAATTGCCACAACTTCCATATACGTTCATACTAAGATCCTCACGAACCATACTATTCTCTATGATAGGATTATCTTTATATCGGTCGAAGAGTTCATACAAGTTTAGTTGCTTTACAGAAACAGGCTTTACATTCTTTACCGATCTTGTTAATGAAGACGGTTGTTTTTCTCTTATCTTATTATCAAAGTCATAATAAGCAAATTCGCCACCACCTTGCCAATTTACAACCTGAGATATTCCACCTTGTTCTCCCGCAATAACGTCATTTAATCGGCGCACAACAAGATTGGTCATTTGTTCACCGATTTCTATGCCAATATATCTACGATTGAGTTTGTGAGCAGTGGCTATAGTTGTACCTGATCCTAAATAGCAATCCAAAATCAAGTCACCTTCATTACTTCCAATTTCAAGAATCTGCTTAATCAATTCTTCAGGCTTGGGAGTATCAAATACTTGATCCACGTCTGGAAACAATGACAGAAGATGTTTCTTTGCAGAATCTGTCGTGCCATAATTGTCACCAGACCATAGAGTCTCTGGAGTTAAGCCAATTTTTGCGTCTTTCAGAAACTTCTTAATACGGGGAGTGTTATTTCCATCAAGACCAAACCAAATGTTACCATCTGCAATTTCCCTAAGCATGCGTTCTTGGTTATAACTCCAACAACGCCCTTTGGGCGGATTAAACTCTTTTCCTGTTGGAGAGGTAATAGAATAAAACTGACTTGCCACAGCATGGCCGGCTTGCACACTTGCAGAAATGGATTGCCAAGGTCCACGAGGATCATTATCAGGATTCTTGTATTTTGAATCTATAAAACCTTCCCCTACAGGCAAAAGATTGCGAGACTTTTTGAATGCTTTAATATCCCTCGTATAGACAAGAATATACTCATGATTGCACGAGAAAACCGCCCTATTTTCTCTTGTTTTTCGTTGTTGCCATATAATTGTACTTGCAAAATTCTCTCGACCAAATATAGTGTCTGCCTCAACTTTAAGATAGGCCATTTCCTTATCGTCTATAGATATCCACACACTACCATCTTTAGTAAGCAGTTGTTTTAACCACATTAGTACAGCCCTCATTTCCTTTAACCATAAAGCTGTTGAAGTATTGTCATCATAGTAGTGATATGAGTCTCCATTATTATAAGGAGGATCGATATAGACGCACTTTACCTTCCCTCTATAAGCTGACGCAAGTTCTGGAAGAATCGCCTTATTATCTCCTTTGATTAGGAGGTTTTGGCAATTCTCATTTCCTACAGATATTTGCTTGTCAAAAACAAATTTTATATTATCCTTTAATTGCATTTCCTATTTGTCTTTATTTGTGCATACAATTAATAATTCCGCTTCATCGGACGCATCGAGGAAGTGTTCTGCTGAATTCAATTTATTATGCTTAAACGAACCCGCAGAAACAATCTCCACTGAGGCAAAGTATTCTTTTGCCCATGTTATGAGTTGTTGCATCGTAACGACTCGCGGATGACTCTTCTTTGTTTCATCGTAAGGCGAGTACGACAACAGCAGATTCCTGTTTGTAGATGAAGCATTTTCAAACATAGTTTTGAAAGCATCTGGCGCCTGGCTCTTAATACAGAATGGTGACTGATGTCTATTTTTTCGATATATTCCGTTACTTACATGAAAATCTCCATGTATATTTGTTGTTGACAACTCAGGTGTATCCCTTAGTGTCATTGTTTCTAATACGTGATAGAATCTACTGTAGTGGTCGCGAGTATATGGAGGATCAGCGTAAATGGTTCTCACTTTATCAGAAAGACCTCTTAAACAATCCATATAGTCACCTTGGATGACCACATGTTCATTATTTGACCTAGGCAACTCTATGTAGCGTTGCAACCACTCCTTGTACAGCCCAAGTACATCTATAGTTTTATCCTTAACAGCTTTGTTATAAACAGTAATCTTGATCTCACCCTTCGAGTTTCGAGCTTTGATAGGTTGGGCAAAATGTTTACCCACAGTATCGACCACATCGCTGGCTGTGCTCAACAATGCGGCAAGGTATAAGTCTCTATTATCCTTTTCAACATATGTACTTATGGCCTCCAATACTATATCTATCTGAACAGCTTGCCTGTATGAGAAATACACGCCTCCATAATAACGACTTATCAGCGACCTTACGTCTAATAAACCATTACTTTTTAAATTATCCCAAACCGATTGTAGTTGTTCGGTTATATGAGAGACATTATGTTCAATACTATAAACTTCAACAGAGCCATGTTCAAGGATGTCTGTGAGAACCTCAAGATTTTTATGCTCTATAGCCTCCTCTTCCATTGTTATTAAGGGAAGGAAACTCTCATACAAAGAACCCTCTTTAACAATCTCGCTCAAAAAAACATCAATGTCCAAATTAGTAACATGGAAGTCCTTCATAAGTGCATTAGTGATCACCCTGGAGTATGCCTGAATATCACATGAAGTAACACAGAACTTGTTTGATAATTTATAGGAAACGCAACCAGAGCCTGCGAAAAGATCACAGACGCCTTCACCTTCCTTAGTAACATTAAGCACATTACCCTCAATGAAATCAAGTAGGCGCAATTTACTACCTAGATAATTGAGGGTTCTAAAGTTGTATTTCATCATTACACAATAAGTTCTGGATATAGTGCATGAACAGCTTCAACATTGCGGATAACACGCTTTAATTCGCCTGCTCGTCTTGGTTTCGCCTCCATGTAGAGATATTTCTTTATTGCCTCATAGGCTGGATAATCAGGCATTAGAACTTGATACAAAAACTCTGAACTATCGAGTTTTACAAAAAGACCTATTGGACGTTTGTCATTCCCTGGATATTCTCCCATAGTTTCAGCACATTTAATCTCAAAACGGAAATTGTTACTCTTTACAGTGACCGCTTGCCTAGTCTCAATAGCCCCTAACGCACCATCTTTCGAGATATTCATTAAATCAATCGTGTATGTATTATCATTGCGTTGAGCGCCAAAGAAATTTTGGAAGATCTCAATAGGAAAATTAACTTGTTTCCAACGAGGTCCTCCTCCTATTTCAGCGATCAAGACCTGTTCTCCAATTGGGCGCAGTTCTTCTGTCTGTTTTTTACTCTTTTGTTTTGCTTTTACAGTCTTTACCTTAACCAGTCTCTGTTTACGTTTTGGAGTAAATCCTTCTGGCAATTTTTGTATTCCAGCTTTTCCAAATTCTATACTTCTATGTTTACTGGCAGAAGGCTCATCATCGGTTCCTTTATCATATCTTTCAGAACGCTGTGACTCCAAAGTGACAATTCTGTCCTCGTATAACTTTTCTATAAGTTCTTGGGTCAAAGGGTAAAGATTTACTTCTGTACCTTCAAGAATGCCTTTCCAGTATTCATAGAAATTAGCCAAAACAGGATTACTCTTAATATCTTTTATCATCAATGAGCATTCCACATTCTGAACTAATCCTGGAACAGTGAGGTTATTCGAACCTACAATAAGGCTAAAAATATCTTCGTTTTCAAACAAGTAAACCTTCGGATGAAAAATGTTAAATTCATTAGTATGATAGATTTTTGCATCAACACCCCAGGACAGCACTTCTTCAAGAGCTTCTTTAGAAGTGCCTTTTTGGTCAACACCAAGGATAATTTTTAGCTGACATCCTCTACCCTTAGCTTCTTGGATTTCCTTTGATAAGGCAGAGACACCTCCCTGACTTGCAAATGCCACAAGACAGGTAAACGAATTGTATCGATGAGACTTGAACAACCCTATAAGTTCTTTACCGACGGATGTATTCTCTTTTAGATTATATCCTTGACCTATGATTATTGTGTCCATATTATATATGTTCTAATCGTTACTAAAAATTAGCAGACTTATCTTTTCATGAGAAAGCAAACCATTGAACATCAAGAACTTGTCTACAGCTTGCGTATGTCAGACAATGCTCTTACCTTCGTGCTGCTTAAAACTCAAACAAAGAACATCTGCCAAATGGCAAAGGTAAGCATAAAAACTGAGAAAGCAGCTTCTTTTAGATGCATTTTTTTATAACAAGGTTTTTAATGCTCTCTCGACAAAACCTTCAACAAGGTGCTTAGCAGACGCAACTGCACATACAACGGCGACCAGTGTTGCAAAATCTTATCAGCATTACACGAGATATACCTTTGCAAAGACGAGTGTGTTAAGGGTGTAAAGGCAAAATGACACTTCTGCACGAGAATCCCAACGTACAGCCTCTTTAGATCCATACGACCTGATGTACGAGCAAGAAATTGGCTACAACTATACGCTCTATAAGTCTTCATCCATCAACGACTTCCATTTCAACACAAACAAGAAACTAAGCAAGTTGCTAATAAGACTAAGTGAAAAATGGGATTGTTCATTTCTAACAGATGAAGGGTTAACCATTAGGGCTATAAGAGGCATCTCTTCGGCTTCATTCACATGCACTTCTTTTCTCTATCATTCTCTCACTTATGGCCGCCAACCGCTGCTGTCGGGGTGGGCGATGAGGCGACGAGCGAGGTGTGGTTCGTAAGGTTTTTTGGTTAGAAAACGGTGTTGCGATTTTGCGTGAAACAGAGGACGGAAGGACCGTTTTTACGCCTCGAAAGCACGAAAAATGAGTCATCGGCTTGCGGTTAGGCATCTATCGAGACGCGAAAGACCATCTATCGAGACGCGAAAGCTAAGAGATGGCAATGCGATACATGGTCTTTCGCCACGCCATTAGGCAGAGATGGGAGGGCGAAATGGGAAGAGCGAAACCCGAAATACGTACACATAACTGCAACTCGCTGATTATCTGACAGTTGCAAAAATCATCAAGAATGGCGTATTTGCGAGCGAATGTACCTGCGGTGAAGAACAAATGTTAAATTGAGGAAAGGTTTGTTGGCGTTTTTCCCAGGAGCATCTCTCATTGGAAATGATTGGCGGCGCGTTCCATTGCTCTTCGTCTTGGCCTCAAACGTCGGCGCTCGGATTTGCCCGAAAAGCCGCCACTGCCCCACGAAAAAGCCGAATGATAGGCTTACTGACACTAAATTCCAAACAAACCACGCACTATCTGATTTCTTTTTCATAACTTTGCAGTGATGAATGCAGTATCGCCCTTACAAGCCTTACAACAACAACGCCTGTTGCTCCAGTTGGAGTATCAGGTGGAGAAAGAGGCGTTTCGCAAGCAGACCGAGCGCGTAGGCCTCGGCCGCAAGGTGAAACGCGGTGACGCGTGGTTTCCCCTCAGCGTTGGACGCACCTATTACAACTCGCTCAACCAGTATTGCGTGGAGGTGACACGCACCGCCGACCAAGACATTGAGCACAACTTCGAATACGGCAAGCCTGTGGTGTTTTGGACCGTAGACGAGCCCACGACCGCCACATCGGCGGCCCAGGGTGGCGTGCGCTATTTCAATTTCACCGGCACCGTGTCGTATGTGGATGGCGACCGCATGGTGGTGACCATCCCTGAGGGACATGCCTTCGACCTGCAGGGCAGCACCAAGCCCATCGGCGTGCAACTCTTCTTCGACGAGACGAGCTACCGCTGCATGTTTGAGGCGCTCGACCGCGTGATGAAGGCAAAGAACGGGCGGTTGGCCTACCTGCGCGACCTCTTCTACACCAACATGAAGCCGCAGACGCTCTCCTTCGAGCCCATGCGCTTCCCCTGGCTCAACACAACGCAGGAGCACGCCGTCAACGAGGTGCTCAGGGCCAAGGACGTGGAGGTGGTGCACGGACCTCCGGGAACAGGTAAGACCACAACGCTCGTCGAGGCCATCAACGAGACGCTCATGCGCGAGAGCCAAGTGTTGGTGTGCGCACAGAGCAACATGGCCGTCGACTGGATATGCGAGAAACTCGTAGACCGCGGCATCAGCGTGCTGCGCATCGGCAACCCCTCGCGCGTCAACGACAAGATGCTCGGATTCACCTACGAGCGACAGTTTGAGGGCCACCCCGACTATCCGCAGCTATGGGCCATCCGCAAGGCCATTCGTGAGCTCAGGCAGAAGCGCAAGGGGCGCGACGCCGGTTACCACCAGAAGTTGGAACGGCTGAAGAGTCGCGCCACCGAACTCGAGATACGCATCAACGCCGAACTGTTCGGGCAGGCGCGCGTCATCGCCTCCACGCTCGTGGGCGCCGCCAACCGCCTGCTGGAGGGCCAAAAATTCTCCACCCTGTTTATCGACGAGGCCGCACAAGCCCTTGAGGCGGCCTGCTGGATAGCCATCCGGCGCGCCGGGCGCGTCATCCTGGCGGGCGACCACTGCCAGTTGCCGCCCACGGTGAAGAGCATTGCCGCCCTCAAGGCCGGACTGGGCAAGACGCTCATGGAGCGCATTGTGGAGCGAAAGCCCGAGTGTGTGACGCTCCTACAGGTGCAGTATCGCATGAACGACGACATCATGCGCTTCAGCTCCGACTGGTTTTATGGCGGCAAGGTGAAAACGGCACCGCAGATTAGCCATCGCGGCATACTCGACCTCGACTATCCCATCGACTGGATCGACACCTCGCAGATGGAGGTGGGACCCGACGAGCCCACCTTCAAGGAGCAGTTTGTAGGCGAGAGCTTCGGGCGCGTCAACAAGGGCGAGGCCAACCTCACGCTGCAAACGCTCGAGCAATACTTCACGAAGATTGGAAAGCAACGAGTGCTCGACGAGCAGATCGACGTGGGGGTCATATCGCCCTATCGCGCTCAGGTGCAATACCTGCGCCACCTCATCAAGAAGCGCGAGTTTTTCAAGCCCTTCCGACGCCTCATCACCGTCAACACGGTCGACGGGTTCCAAGGACAGGAGCGCGACGTGATCCTCATATCGCTCGTGAGGGCCAACGACGACGGACAAATAGGCTTCCTGTGCGACCTGCGCCGCATGAACGTAGCCATCACCCGGGCCCGCATGAAGCTCATCATCTTGGGCGACGCCTCGACCATGACGCGCCATCCGTTCTACAAGAAGCTCAACCAATACATCGAGGACCTGCACCACGGACAGGCGGCCACCGCAACCTCCAGCGGCGAGCCTCAACCCAACAACATCGAATAAGCAACCACCATGTTACAACGCGACTATTTCATACGCATCATCGAGGAGTTTATGGCTGCCATCAGCCGTTTCCTGGAAAAAGACATCGACAAGCGCACCGACGACGACCTGCGCGACCTCTATCGCCAATATGTGGGCGACTACGAGACGCTACGCAACTTCACCGCGCACGAGGCCATCGACTATGCACGTGAGGAGTGGGCCGACGACCGACGCACACAGAAACTGGAGATGCTGGCCGAACTGCTCTATGTGGAAGGCAGCTACAAGCAGAAACCACTGCGCGACATGCTGCTCGAGAAGGCGTTCCTACTGTTTGCCTATGTAGACCGCCACAGCAGCGACTTCTCGCTCACCCGCAAGGCCCGCATGAGCACCATCAAGGGTATGCTGGGCTCCGCCCTCAACCTCGACGACATCATGATTTAACCCTTATGGACAACAACACCAACACGCTCCATAACCCTCGCACCCAAGGCGGCATGACCGACATGACCGTGGGATCGCCCGCCCGCGGCATCCTCCGCTTTGCCGTGCCGCTCGTATTGGGCTATATTCTCCAACAGATGTACCAAGTGATCGACGCCGTCATCGTTGGCCGATGGATCGGCGTGGGCGCCCTGGCCGCTGTGGGAGCGTCGAGCAGCATCATGTTTCTCATCATGGGTTTCTGCAACGGCTCGTGCGCCGGCTTCGCCATACCTGTGGCGCAAGCCTTCGGCGCCATGGATTTTGCCAAGATGCGGTCGTATGTGAGCAACGCCGTGCGCATCGGCGTGGTGCTGGCCGTGGTCATCACCCTGCTCAGCTGCGCCTTCTGCTCCAAGATCCTGCACCTCGTCAACACGCCCTCCGACATTTTCGACGACGCATGGACGTTTCTCTTCCTGCAATTCCTGGCCATCCCATTCACCATAGCCTACAACCTTCAGGCCAGTCTCATACGCGCCTTGGGCGACAGCAAGCACCCATTCTATTTCCTCATCTTCTCGTCGCTGTTCAACATTGCGCTCGACGCAGTGCTCATCTTCGGCCTCGGCATGGGAGTGCTGGGCGCCGGTGTGGCCACACTGCTGGCACAGGCTTTCTCGTCGGCGCTATGCTATGGCTTCATCCGCAGGAAGATGACCGTGCTCATTCCGCAGGGCGACGAGCGCGCCTACGACAACAAGCGCATATCCATCCTGCTCAACAACGGGGTGCCCATGGGCCTGCAATTCTCCATCACGGCCGTCGGCGTCATCATGTTGCAGAGCGCCAACAACGCCCTCGGCACCCTTTACGTGGCGTCGTTCACCGCCGCCGTGCGCATCAAGTATCTCTTCACCTGCGTGTTTGAGAACATCGGCGTGGCCATGGCCACCTATTGCGGACAGAACATCGGGGCCGGAGAGATCGACCGTGTGCGGCGTGGCGTGTTCGACGCCCTGCGCATCATGCTGGTGTATTTTGTCTTCACGTTCCTTCTCATCTATCCCTTCGCCAACGAGATGATGCGGATGTTTGTAGACGGTTCGGAGCAGGCTGTCGTCGACAACGCCGCCCTGTTTATGCGCATAGCCAACTATTTCTACCCCATGCTGGGGGTGCTCACCATCCTTCGCTACTCCATCCAGGGACTGGGCTACAGCAACCTCTCGATGCTCTCGGGCGTGATGGAGATGATAGCGCGCTGCGGCGTAAGCCTGTGGCTCGTGCCGGCGCTGGCCTTCACGGACGTTTGCCTGGGCGACCCGGTGGCGTGGGTGGCGGCCGACGTGTTCCTTGTGCCCGCCTTCTGGCTTCTGTATCGACATCTGAAACATACAAACAAACTTAACACAATCAACAAATGAAACGTATTCTACTATCACTGGTCATAACAATGGCGGCCTTCGTATCGGCGATGGCCTCGCACACCGTGACCCACGAGGGCGCCTGGTGCTGGTTTGCCGACCCGCGCGCCATCCACTACGAGAACGCAAGTGGCTCCATCAACGCCAGCTACATCGGTTACATCGATGTTCATGGCAATGTGAAGGCTACGCAAATAGATTTCCGCAACAACCGTCGCACGGAGGTGTTGATACGCTCGGTGTTCCAACCCGACGACCACAACAACCCCACGTTCATCGTGTTGCCCGACGAGCGTGTCATGATTTTCTACACCCGCCATACCGACGAGCCGAAGATCTGGTATCGCGTGTCGGTGAAGCCGGGCGACATCACGCAGCTCGGTGAGGAGAAATTCATCTCTACAAAGAACAACACCACCTATCCGTCGCCCTTCATCCTCAGCGACGACCCTAACCACATCTACCTCTGCTGGCGCGGCATCAACTGGCACCCCACCATGGCGCGCATCACCATGCCCGACGCCAACGACAATGTGACGGTGGATTTCGGACCGAAGCAGATCGTGCAGTCGACGGGCGCACGTCCCTACGCCAAGTATCACAGCAACGGCAAGGACAAGATTTACCTCACCTACACCACGGGCCATCCCGACAACGAGATGCCCAACTGGTTGTATTTCAACGTGGTGGACATCAACCACGGCAACGGCCCCATCCTCAAGGACATCAAGGGCAACACGTTGCAGCAGGTGGCCGACGGCGTGTTCCGCGTCAACAAGAGTGAGGCGTATCTCAACCAGTATCCCTTTACCGTGGTAGACCACACGCCGGGTGTGCGCAACTGGGTGTGGCAGATCGCGCTCGACCAGGACGCCAACCCCGTGATTGCCTACACCCATATCGACAACGCCAAGACCACGCATGCCTACCACTACGGCCGTTGGACGGGCAACGAATGGCGCGACACATGGGTGCAGCTGGGAGGCCACGCGTTCCACCAAAACTGGAACCGCACGGAGCGTTGCTACAGTGGTGGCATGGCGCTCGACCCCGAGAACATCAACACGCTCTACCTCTCCATTCCCACCAAGGAGGGCGCATACAATAAGGAGGGCGTTTACGAGATTTGGAAATACAACGTGGCCGACAATGGCAAGGTGGAATCGTCGGAGCAGCTGACACGCAACTCGGACAAGAACAACATGCGCCCCTACCTGTTGCCGGGCTCAAAGAACAGTGCGTTGCGACTGGCGTGGATGCATGGCGACTATTATTACTGGATGGTCAACAAGCATTATCCGAAGGGTTACCCCACAAGCATCGTGGCCGACTACAACCTGCCGGAAGAGAAGGTGGACCTCGGCAACGGGCTGGTGGCACAGGCCAAGGGCTGCAAGAAGTTTAGCGTTGCCGCCACGTTCCATCAGGAGAAGGACGAGAAGCGCACCAGCGACGCCACGCTCTTCGCCAGCGACCAACTGACGGTGGGCATCACAGCCGACAACTACATCTTTGTGAACATGGGCAAGGGTAGCAAGGCCAAGAGCGTGAAGAGCGGCAACCTCTTCGCCACAGCCGACAACTGGGCACTCTACTCCACCGGAACATCGGGCGACACCCACGTTACGCCCATCACCGACGCCACGCTGACCACCACCTACGACGGCGCCACCCTGCGCGTTTACCGCAACGAGGTGCTCGAACTGTACATTCCCTGCAAGGGCCTGAAGCTCAAGAACGTTCGTTGTGGCAACCTCAGCACCAACCTGCAACAGTGGAGCCGCGCACTCAACCAAGACGAAGTGGGCGCGCTCAGCAACAAGCGCTAAGGCCACACCACCCATCAGCGCATTCGCTAAACGACAAAGGCGTACAACCGAAGTCTCATCGAGATTGGTTGTACGCCTTTGTGCTATTCTTCCTCCACAACCCTGGCAATGCGCCCCAAATGGTGCTCTCACCAATGGTTTCGCCAGTATGGAGGATGGCCTTCATCACATAGAGCGGTGACGAGCCGATGTCGCCAAACACAATGCCCAATGTGATGAGCATTGCCATGAAACGTAAATCATCTGATTTGTTTAACAAGATTTAGTAGAATAATCCATACCGCTACCCGTGGGTAGCATACCAAAAATATAGCCCAAGGCATCACGCCCTGGGCTATAGGTGCCAAGTGGTTCGCTTCCACTCGGTCGTTATGAACTTATGCTATGTTTATTTTTCGATGGTCTTGATGGCCTTGCCGTTGGTGAGCTGCAGGATGTTCAAACCCTTGAACTTGCTCTGGCGCTTGGTGCCGTCGATGGCATAGCGTGCTCTTACGCTGGCTGCCTTGGCCTTGTTGACCTGCACCTTCTCAACACCTGTGCCGACCGAAGCGGCAGGATCCTCTGTGTCGAGAATCCACGACACCCAGTTGCCGTCGGGCTCCTCGCCATCCTCAACCTCAGCGGTGGTATCGACCACATAACCGAAACCTGAGATGTAACGGCCATCGGCAGAGATGCCACACGGTGTGTTGAAACCGCCCTCATCGTAAGCGGCCAAGCGAGTAGCACCAGGGAAAGCTGTGGCAAGACGCTCAATGTCGGCCTCGCCCTTCTTCCATCTGTATGCCACACGAGAATCATACTCGCTACCATAGAAACCTACCACGGTGCCATCGTTCGACACAGCGAAGGCGTAAGTCTCAGCGCCTACGTCGGCAAAGCGGTCATCGTCTTCGTTGGCAATGAAGAAGTCGACCGAGTCGTTCTCCGTGTTGTAACGGGCCACGCCCTTCACCGACTCCCACTGGCTAATGTACTTCTCGAAGTTCACAGCAAGCCACTTGCCATTGGCGCTCATCACCGTCTGGTCGCAGCTGAAGATGGCGTAAGGCATGGTCGACTCCATCGAAGGAGCGAAGAATCGACGTGAGATGGGATAGCTTGAGAATGTCTTGCCGTCCTTGTTGAGGGCCCACAGCGTAGCGGGGCGCGTAGCCATGTCGTCAACATAATAGCCCGAGATCAGCGAGTCGTCGCTCACCGACAGGGCCGAAGCGCCGACGGAATTGTAGCCCAAGAACTTAGCCGACGACTGGGGCAGGTCGACCGGTGTGCCATTGCTGAAGTAGCAAGGCGTGCCTTCTTCATCATCACCATCGTAACGGGCGCCTACGATGAGCTTGCCGTTGGGGCTGATGCCGATAAACAGGTACTGGTCGGCCGCACCAAACGACTTGACGGTGTTGGTGTTGAAGTCGAACGTGCAGGCTGGACCGTTCCATCCCACAGCCAGACCATCGTTGGAGATCGACTTGATCTGCAGGTCGGTGTTCTCGTCCAGAGCGTCGTACATCTGAACCTTCTTGGTCTCGCGATCAAACAGGAAGCCACCGCTTGTGGCGTAAACCGATCCACCAATATATCGGCCGTTAGGCGACATGGCTGTAGCCATTGTGCCCAGCATGTCAGCGTCGGGGACCTCAGTAATACCGTTCTGCGCCATCACAGCGCCACTTGTTGCCAGCATGGCAACCATGGTGAGTAAAGTTTTTCTCATATTCTTGATGTTTTAATGTAAAGTTCGTCAATTCTCTCTTCTGGGACGTCCCACCCTGCCGTTGCCACGCCGCAGTCGACGGCCTTCGGTCATTGTTACGTCCTTTTTCGATTGCAAATTTAATACTTTATCATCAAACAACGAAGAAAAAGTTATAAAATGTTTTTACTAGTGATGCGATATTAATCGCTTAACTATAGTTATATATTTGATATTTA
>NZ_JAXVAE010000127.1:0-15686 GCF_037460745.1 Hallella sp.
TTTCAAAAGAGCGAAGCCCGAGGATTCTAACGAGTCTTCGGGCTTTTTGCTTGTTATAGGACGTAGGGCTCTTGTCCTCTTTGTGTGGTATTTGTCCTTATGCTTGCTGCAAGGTGTAGTGACTATTATCGATACTGGATTCTCGTGGTGGCTCCTTCACCTTTTCGTTGGGATTCACGCTTCTCTTACTTAATTGTTAATAGGCCCTTGTCAGGGCTATGTCTACCTCACTTAGTTCTTACTTATGAAACTGTTTTCAAGCATCAAACGATCTATTTGTCGTATCCTTAGGAAGCCAAGAACTTATGGTTTTGGCGTTCAGTCGCCTTTTGCCTATAATTTTGTTAGGAATGTTGCAGATGGTAAGGACGCTTTCTTGCTTGATGACTTTATATCTAAAGATGGTTTAGCACTAGACCAATATCCTTTGCGCTTGTATTCTTTGCTCGCTCGTCTTTCTGCATATATTTGTTCTGAGCGATGCTATGTGGCATGTGATTTGCTTTCTGAGACAATTGAGGTCGTTTTGCAGGCTGGTTATCATCAGGTGAAATGCGAACATGAGCTTGGTGATGCTAATCGTTTTTGCCTTGTCTCAGCCCAGTTCACTGATTGGGATAGATTGCTAAACCACATGGCTGATGATGGGATGCTGGTAGTTGTGGGCCTGCGTAGCAATCATCAATGTTATGAGGGCTGGAAAGCGTTACTTGCTGATGATCGTACTTGTGTTTCGTTTGACCTTTACGATGCGGGCGTTGTGTTTTTTGACCATAAGATGTTTAAGCGTTCCTATCGCTGCAATTATCGCTGATCGGCTTGCTCATTGGACTATTTAGAGGGCTTGCCTTAGATTTAAACATTTGTCGAGTTGGCTTGCTTTTAGGATGTGTTTTGTGTCAATTTGCCTGTATTTAAGTTGCGTTTCCTTAAAAAGTAATGCATTATCCGTGATATTATGAAAATTCACATCGAATTATTTGGTTTTCAGCAAAAAATGCTTATTTTTGCGTTCATTAATTAAGAATGACGTAAAAACTTTTAGAACATGTATTGGACACTCGACTTGGCCTCGAAGCTTGAAGATGCTCCCTGGCCTGCTACAAAAGAAGAACTCATTGACTATGCCACGCGTTCAGGCGCCCCTGCTGAGGTGCTTGAGAATCTGCAGGAAATTGAGGATGAGGGTGATGTTTATGAGAGTATCGAAGATATTTGGCCCGACTATCCTACAAAGGACGATTTCCTTTGGAACGAGGATGAATATTGATGTTGGCTGATGGTTTCGCTTTGCGAATCATGCTAATCTCATGTTTCCTCTGATTCATACGATTTAGCGATAAAGCCGTTCCTCTTTTGGGAAGAACGGCTTTATCGTACAATAAACGATTCACTTTTGCGTTATCTGATTGTGTTTAAACGCTTTTTTATATTCATCATCGCACTGACCTTTGGCGCTGTTCAGCTGAAGGCGCAATACGATCCGTCTTTCAGTCATTATTTTGACATGGAGACATCGTTTAACCCAGGTGCTGCGGGTAAGCAACCGAAACTCAATGTTACGGCTGCTTATGCCCTCGATATGGTCGGTTTTGAGCATAACCCACAAACGGCTTATGCTTCGGCAGACATGCCTTTCTATGCGATGAAAACCTATCATGGTGCCGGTTTGGTGTTTATGAACGATAAGCTCGGATTGTTTACACATCAGAAGTTGGCGCTTCAGTACGCCCTAAAGTTTAAGCTTTTGGGCGGGCAGATGAGCATGGGTGTGCAGGCTGGTTTCCTTAATGAATCGTTTGATGGAAGTAAGATTGACGTTGAGGACTCGAGCGACCCGGCTTTTACCACGTCGGAAGTGTCGGGCAATGCGCTCGATTTGGGCTTCGGTCTTTATTATATAAATAAGGATTGGTACGCTGGCTTATCAGCCCAACATCTCACGGCTCCTCTTGTCACACTTGGTGAGACCAACGAATTTCAGATTGATCGCACGTATTATTTGACGGGTGGATACAATATTCGGTTAAGGAATCCGTTTTTAACAATAAAGCCATCAGTGTTTGTCCGAACGGACACAAAGGCCTTACGGGCCGATGTAACAGGGCGTCTGGTCTATCATTACGATCAGAAAATGATGTATGGAGGACTGAGTTACAGTCCGTCCAATTCGGTTACCCTATTGGTTGGCGGTAGTTTTCATGGCATAGTCTTGGGCTATAGTTACGAGTTCTACACGTCGGCCATCAATCCGGGCAATGGAAGTCATGAGTTGTTCGTAGGTTATCAGCACGACATTAACCTGACAAAGAAAGGCCGCAACCTGCACAAGAGCATCCGTATTCTGTAAGATGCAACAGAGCATGGGAGGATGGTTCTCTGGTGGACATTAATCATTGAAGAAGGAACAATAAGTCAAGATGAGAAAACATATCATTATCGCATTGAGCTTGTTGGCGGGAGTGTTCGCGCTGACAGGCTGTTTCAGTGCCAAGACGGCTTCGACGTCTGGACGAGGTGGTGAGGTGGTCGGCGTTGCTGGAAAGGCCTTTACCGAGCCCACGCCTTATGGCATGACGCGCATCAATCGTGGCTTCCTGAAGATGGGACTGGACAAGCAGGATAGTCTGTGGGGAAAGTCAACGCCTCGCAAGGACATCTCTGTGGATGGTTTCTGGATGGACGAGACGGAGGTCACCAATTCACAATACAAGCAGTTTGTCATGTGGGTTCGCGACAGCATCCTCCGCACCCGTTTGGCCGATCCTTCATATGGTGGCGACGAGAGTTACATGATTACGGAAGACAAGAATGGCGACCCTGTCACTCCTCATCTCAACTGGAACAAACGCTTGCCGCGTAAGCCCAGTGAGGACGAGTTGCGTGCCATCGAGAGCCTCTATGTCACCAATCCTGTGACGGGAGAGAAACTGCTCGATTGGAGCCAAATGAACTATAAGTACGAGGTGTACGACTATGTAACCGCTGCTTTGCGCCGTAATCGCATGAACCCAGAGCAGCGCAACCTCAACACTGATGTGGTGGTCGATCCCAACGAGACGGTCATGATCAGTAAGGACACCGCTTATGTGGACGATGAGGGACGCATTGTGCGTGAGACCATCAATCGACCCCTGTCGGGACCATGGGACTTCCTCAACACTTACATCGTCAACATTTATCCTGATACCACATGTTGGGTCAACGATTTCAAGAATTCAGAAAACGAGACCTACCTTCGCAATTACTTCTCCAACCCAGCCTACAACGACTATCCTGTTGTGGGTGTTACGTGGGAGCAGGCCAATGCTTTCTGCGCTTGGCGTACCGATTACCTGTTGAAGGGACTCGGTCCTGAGGCGCGTTATATCCAGCGTTATCGCTTGCCGACCGAGGCCGAGTGGGAGTATGCCGCACGCGGTCGAGAGCAGACGGAGTTCCCTTGGGAGAACACCGACGTCGCCAATGGCAATGGTTGCTTCTACGCCAACTTCAAGCCCGACCGTGGCAACTATACCAAGGATGGCAACCTCATCACCAGTAAGGTTGGGGCTTACTCGGCCAATTCCAATGGCCTTTACGACATGGCGGGCAACGTGGCCGAATGGACCAGTACCGTCTATACCGAGGCTGGCGTGGACGCCATGAACGACCTCAACCCGCAGTTGGAGTATAAGGCTGCCAAGGAAGACCCTTACAAGTTGAAGAAGAAGAGTGTGCGTGGCGGATCATGGAAAGACCCAGAGAGTTACATCCGAAGTGCATGGCGCACTTGGGAATATCAGAACCAACCCCGTAGCTACATCGGTTTCCGTTGTGTACGCTCGTTGGCTAATTCAACAACAGGAAAACAGAAAAAGAGATAATCATTATGGCTAATCATAGTAAATACAATCTGGTGTATCGTTTGCAGAAGTGGATTGATACCGTTGATGGTCAAACCTTTCTCAACTACGCCTATAGCTGGGGTGCCTCTGTCGTTATCCTTGGAGCCCTTTTTAAGTTGACGCACCTTCCCCTTGCCAATATCATGCTGTTCATCGGTATGGGTACTGAGGTGTTTGTGTTCTTCATCTCTGCCTTCGACCGTCCGTTCGACAAGACAGCCGACGGCCGTGATCTGCCCACCCATATGACGGAAGAGTATCTTGCCAGTGGCAAGGTCACCTATAGCCGTGGCGAGCAGCAGGCCGCTGAGGAGTTGGCGGAGGAGCAATCTCGCATGGACGGAGCCGCTGTGGCGGGTGCCCAAGGTGGTTCCACCGTTATCTTTGCGGGCGGAGCCGCTGGCCAGTCGTCACAGGCCGCAACAGCGTCGGTCGCAGGCCAACCCTTGGACGAGGAGCAATTGCAAGCAGTCCAGGTTGCCGCAGCAGGAGTGGCAGGCGCTACCGTTGTTGGCACTCCCAACTACGTGCCGCAGATGTCGGCCGAGGATGCAGAGAAACTCAATGAGGCCCAGAGTAGCTATGTGGATGAGTTGAAGGAGCTTGTCGAGACCTTGAAGAAGGTCAACGAGCAGAGTGCCCGTCTCACCCGCGACAGCGAGGAAATGGAGAATCTCAACCGTACGCTTACTGGCATTAGCAGAGTCTATGAGATGCAGCTTAAGGGCGCCAGCCAGCAGATTGGCACCATCGACCAGATTAACGACCAGACACGCCGCATGGCGCAGCAGATCGAGCAGCTCAACCAGATCTATGCTCGTATGATTGAGGCCATGACGGTTAACATGCGCGCTGCCGCCCCGGGAGCATCTGTTGCAGGAGCCTCTTCCTCAGTCTCGTCACCGTCCAGCCAGCTCTAAGCCCTGCTACCAACGGTAGCGATGCCTTGCAGGCTGATTCCTATTAAAACAATAAAACATGGCAATAAAGAAAAGACCGGTCACTCCCCGCCAGAAGATGATTAACTTGATGTATATCGTCTTGATGGCCATGCTTGCTTTGAACATCTCAACCGAGGTGCTCAACGGCTTTTCCATCGTGGAGGAGAGCTTGAACCGCACCACAGCCAATACCTCTTCTGAGAACGAGGCCATCTATGGCGATTTCAAAGACCAGATGGCGGCCAACCCAGAGAAGGTGCGCGCTTGGTTTGAGAAGGCCACTGAGGTGAAACGCATGAGCGACTCGCTTTACAACTTCGCGCAGGAGTTGAAGGTGGCTATCGTCAAGGAGGCCGATGGTCCCAAGGGCGACGTGCTCCATATAGAGAACACCGACAATCTCGATGCCGCGGGCACCGTTATGCTGGCTCCCATCACAGGTAAGGGTCAGAAGTTGTACGATGCCATCAACTCTTACCGTGAGCGCATCCTTACCTATATCGCCGATCCTCAGCAACGTAAGATCATCTCAAGCAACCTGTCAACTGCCGTTCCGAAGCGCCCCAACACATTGGGCAAGAACTGGCAGGAATATATGTTCGAGAATATGCCTGTGGCGGCAGCTGTCACCCTTCTGTCTAAGTTGCAGAATGATGTGCGCTACGCCGAGGGCGACGTGCTCCACACCTTGGTGTCGAATGTCGACTTGAAGGATATTCGCGTCAACAAGTTGGAAGCGTTTGTCGTTCCCGAGAAAACGACGCTCTATCCGGGTGAGCGCTTTATGGCCAACATCGTCATGGCCGCCATCGACTCCACCCAACATCCTGAGATTTATGTCAACGGCAGCCGGGTCAACTCTCCCAATGGCCAATACTCGTTCACCGCGGGTGGTGTAGGCGAGCACCAGTTTAGTGGTTACATCCTGATGCGCAACGCCGCTGGCGACATCCTTCGCCGCAACTTCCTGCAGAAGTACAACGTTATCCCCGTTCCCGGTGGTGCCACGGTGGCTGCCGACCTGATGAACGTGCTCTATGCGGGCTACGATAACCCGATGAGCGTTAGTGTTCCTGGCGTCCCCCAGAACTCCGTCTCTATGACCATGACCGGTGGTCGCCTGGTGTCGAAGGGAGCTGGCAAGTATGTGGCCATTCCCACGGCTGTGGGTCACGATGTTACGTTCCACATCACCGCCCGTGATGGCGGTAAGGTTCGCACGTTCCCTGCGTTCACTTTCAAGGTTCGTAAGTTGCCCGATCCTACGCCTTACATCGCTTTGGGCACCGACCGTTTCAAGGGCGGCAACCTTTCGAAGGCCAGCCTGATAGGCTCCTCACACCTGAGCGCTGCCATGGACGACGGCATTCTCGACATCCAGTTCCACGTGCTTGGCTTCTCGGTTGTTTTCTACGACAACATGGGCAACGCCGTTCAGATGGCCTCGCAGGGCAACAACTTCACTGACCGCATGCGAGAGCAGTTCCGCCGCCTGAGCCGCAACAAGCGTTTCTACATCACCGAGATCAAGGCCAAAGGTCCCGACGGCATCACCCGTTCACTGCCTGGTGCCATGGAGGTGAAGGTTAAGTAAACGCCTGCTTCTTTCGAACCCATAACCCATATCATACGAACATTCAAATCAGACCATACAAACCATGAGAAGACTGATATTCATCATCATGATAGGATGCTTCTGCATGGCCGCCCAGGCGCAGCCCGAAGCGCGTCGGCAGCAGCAACAGGCACAGGCCGCTAAGAAGTCTAATGCCAACAACATGACCACTCGTGCCCAGATATCCTTCCCCACGGAGGCCAAGATGGCGGAGGATGTGGTGTGGCGACGCGACGTTTATCGTGAACTTGACCTCAACGACGACGCCAATGCCGGACTTTATTACCCCACTGAGCCTGTGGGCACCCAGATGAACCTGTTCACCTACCTCTTCAAGCTCATCATGGCTGGACCGCGCCATGGTGGAATAGCCGCCTACAGCTACGATGTGAACAGCGGCAATGAGCGGTTCGATGAGAGCCTACGCATCCAGCCTTTGAAGTTCCTCGACGATTACCACATCTTCTACGAGCGTGGCGATCGCGGCGTTCATATTGACGATAGCGATATTCCCTCAGCTGAGGTCAAGGGCTATTTCATCAAGGAGAGCGCTTACTTCGACCAGGTGTCGGCCACCTTCCACACCAAGGTGCAAGCCATCTGCCCTGTGATGTACCGCGAGGATGACTTTGGCGATGGCGTTACCAAGTACCCGCTCTTTTGGGTGAAATACGACGACTTGGCGCCGTTCCTCTCCAAGCAGACCATCATGACGAGCAACCTGAACAACGCCGCCACCATGTCGCTCGACGACTACTTCACCACCAATGCCTATCGTGGTAAGATTTACAAGACCACCAACATGCTCGGCAAGACACTGGCACAAGTGGCTGGAGGTGACACAGCCAAGTTGTCGCGTGAGCAGAGTCGTATAGAGAAAGAGATTGAGCGCTTTGAGCAAAACGTGTGGGGCGACAAGGCCCGCAAGGACTCGGTCGATTCCATTGCCAAACTCGACAAGAAGCAACTGAAGGCTGTTAAGAACAAGAGCAAGAACCGCCGCACCACGCAGACCACAGTGAAGCGCACCCGTCGTTCTTCATCGCCGTCAACGTCCAGTGCCGCCCGCGTCACCGTGCGCCGTCAGCGCCATTGATGCTTATCACCCATCGTTACAACCAACAATCATCAATAATCCGATTTATGAAAAAGATTTTCGCAACCCTCATGCTGTCTGCGCTCATGGCTCTTCCGCTGAGCGCCCAGGTGAAGTTTGGTCTCAAGGGAGGCCTTAACGTGACCGACATGTCGCTTTCGAGCGAGGTTTTCGACGCCTCTAACCGCACAGGTTTCTTCATTGGTCCGACCGTGAAGGTTTCTTTGCCGCTCACAGGCCTTGCCATCGACGGTTCGTTGCTTTACGACTTCCGTTCAGCCAAGGTAGACAATGAGTTGAACGAGACCAAGACCATCAAGCAGCAGCAACTGGCTATCCCCATCAACCTGCGTTATGGCGTGGGTCTTGGCAGCGTTGCCAGCGTGTTCCTCTTCGCCGGTCCTCAGGTAGGCTTCAATGTCGGTGAGACCGATTTCAACTGGAAGGACACCAGCAACTATTCGTTGAAGAAGTCAAACTTCAGTGTCAACGTAGGTATGGGCGTCTCTCTGCTCACACACCTGCAGCTCACCGCCAACTACAACATTGCTTGTGGCAAGACCGCCGACGTCACATTGGTCAAGGCAGCTTCCGACGCTTTGGGTCAGGTGGCTGGCACCCAGTCTCGAAGCCGCAACAACTCTTGGCAGGTTGGCTTGGCTTATTTCTTCTAATCAAAGCAGCCAACTCATAACGACTGGTTTCCGCATCTGGTAACCGGCCGTCCCCATCGCCTCCTTCCTGCTGCGGAAGGAGGCTTTTTCGTTTATGGTGTAGGGCGAGTGGCTTTTTCCTTCGTATGCTTTTGTTTGCGGTCGGTCATGGGCATTGGGGTTAGTATCGAAAGCGCGATTTGTGGTTAATAAATGTTCAAAAGCATAGCGTTTCCTTGTTGTTGAGCGATAATTCCATTACCTTTGTGCATCCAAGGTCCATCAAGCATATTCTTTTCCATTTGATGGGCCATGGGCCTTTAATCATCGGAACCATGCATTACGTAGATGTCATCCTTCCTGTGCCGCTCGACGGCACGTTCACTTATACCATCGACGACGCCCAAGCGCTTCGTTGTGGGGTTGGCATGCGCGTATTGGTTCCCTTTGGCGCCAGCAAGACCTATGCGGGAGTGGTGACACGTGTCCATGACGAGGCCCCCGACCTCCCTCCTGAGAAGGTGAAGGGCGTGTTGGCGCTCATGGATGATACGCCCGTGGTGCTACCCTTGCAACTTCGCTTATGGCGCTGGATAGCTGATTATTATATGTGCACGCTTGGCGATGTGTATGGCGCGGCCCTTCCCGCAGGACTGAAGGCCGACTCGCAGTATCGCCCGAAGATGGAGACCTGCGTGGCCTTGGCCAAGCAGTTTGCCTCGCCTGAAGGCCAAAAGGTGGCGCTTGAGATGTTGCGCCGCTCCTCCAAGCAACTTGAGGTTTACCAGACCTACCTCCAGTTGGCGGCCGCCGATCCATCGGCCTTGCTCACTCGCGAGGCTTTGCTGAATTCCGCCCACGCCACCTCGGCTATCTTTGCCAATCTCGTCAAGCGTGGCATCTTCACCACGTTTGAGCACGAGGTGGGACGACTCAACCATGCCCTTGAGCCCCATCTTGAGCGTGCCGCCCAACTCAGTGCCGCCCAGGGCGACGCTTACAACCAGATACGCATGCAGTGGATGCAACATCCCGTGGTGCTGCTTCACGGCGTTACGTCGAGTGGCAAGACCGAGGTCTACATCCATCTCATCCTGCAGGCCCTCGCTGAGGGCAAGCAGGTGCTCTACCTCCTTCCTGAGATAGCCCTTACGGTGCAGATCACCCAGCGCCTGCAGCGCATCTTTGGCAACCGCCTGGGCATCTACCACTCGCGTTATAGCGATGCCGAGCGTGTGGAGATATGGCGCAAGCAACTCTCCGCCGATCCTTACGACATCATCCTGGGAGCCCGCAGCGCCGTGTTCCTGCCTTTCCAACGCTTAGGCTTGGTCATCGTCGACGAGGAACACGAGAACTCCTATAAGCAGCAAGACCCAGCCCCGCGCTACCATGCCCGTTCGGCGGCCATCGTCCTGGCGCACATGTGTGGGGCCAAGACGCTTCTGGGTACAGCCACCCCGTCGGCCGAGAGCTACCACAATGCTCTCACGGGGAAGTATGGCATGGTTCGCCTCACCACCCGTTTCCGTGATGTACAGTTGCCCGAGATCCACGTGGTCGACGTCAAGGACCTACGCCACCGCAAGATGATGCGCGGCCCGTTCTCGCCCACGCTTCTGGCAGCCATGCGCGATGCGCTCTCCGCCGGTCGTCAGGTTATCCTCTTCCAGAACCGTCGCGGCTTTGCGCCCATGCTCGAGTGTCGGGTGTGTGGATGGGTGCCCAAGTGTAAGAACTGCGACGTGTCGCTCACGTTCCACAAGCGTCTCAACCTCCTGACGTGCCATTACTGTGGCGCCACCTATGCCGTGCCCCCCATCTGTCCCAATTGCGAGAACCCGCACATCAGTGGTCGTGGCTATGGCACCGAGAACATTGAGGACCAGATACGCGACATCTTCCCCGAGGCACGTGTGGCACGCATGGACCTCGACACCACCCATACGCGCAACGCCTACGAGCGGCTCATCACCGATTTCTCCATGGGCAAGACCGATGTGCTCATTGGTACGCAGATGGTGTCGAAGGGCCTCGACTTCGGCAGGGTGAGTGTGGTGGGCATCCTCGACGCCGACTCGATGCTCAACTATCCTGATTTCCGCGCTTACGAGCATGCTTTCATGATGATGAGTCAGGTGAGTGGGCGTGCTGGGCGCCGTGGCGACCGTGGTCTGGTCATCCTTCAGACCCGCAGTCCGCAGTTGCCGGTGGTCCAACAGGTGGTTTCCAACGATTGCGACACGTTCTACCACGACCTCTTTGTTGAGCGTGAGTTGTTCCATTATCCGCCGTTCACCCATTTGGTTTATGTCTTCTTGCGCCACAAGCAGGAGGCGGTGGTAGAGGCGGCGGCCCTCGAGATGGGGGCGCTATTGCGCCGTTCGCTGGCCGATCGTGTGCTGGGCCCCGACAAACCCTCAGTGGCGCGTGTGAAGCAACTCTGCATCCGCAAGCTCGTTATCAAACTTGGTCAAGACGTCGACCTCCGACAGGTGCGCCTCTTCTTGCAACAAACACGTCAGCAACTGCTCTCGCTAAAGAGCTATTCCACCTTGCAAATATTCTTCGACGTAGACCCCCAATAATGTTTGTTTTCCTGCACAAATCAAATTCTTTGTGCAGGAAAGTTTGTCTAAAGTGTTAATACATCTTAATTATTCTTCCTCGTAAGTCTCTATATTGCACAATTGAAATAACTTTGCGCAAAATTTTTAAGGAATTTAAGATGAATAAGTTAAAATTGGCAATTGCCGCGATGGCAATGTTGACCATTCAGAATGCGCACGCTGGTGGCATTCTTACCAACACCAACCAGAGCATTCAGTTTCTTCGCAACCCCGCTCGCGATGCCGCCATTGGCATCGACGGTGTGTATTTTAACCCCGCCGGTGTTGCGTTTCTCAGCGAAGGACTCCATTTATCACTCAACCTGCAGAACGCCAGTCAGACGCGTACTGTGACAGGCATCTTCGCCCCGTTTGCCTTTGGCGCCAAGAACGAGAGCACCACGAAGACTTTCAAGGGTGAGGCCAACGCTCCTGTCATTCCCACCATCCAGGCAGCTTACAACAAGGACAACTGGAGCTTCCAGTTTGGCTTTGGCATTTTGGGCGGCGGTGGCAAGTGTATCTTCAAGAACGGCTTGCCTTCGTTCGAGAGCACTGTGGCCATGTTGCCCCTGCTGTCGCAGAACCTCGACGCCGTCACCAATAAGTTGGGCTTGGGCTCGCTGGGTCTTCCTGCCGTCGACTCTTACGACATGGACACCTACATGCGTGGTCGCCAGTATTACTTCGGCTTCACGTTTGGTGCCGCATATAAGTTCAATGAGCACTGGTCGGCCTATGGTGGCTTGCGCATGCTCTATGGCAACAGCAACTATTATGGCTACGTTAGCAATATCAAGGCTCGTTTCGCTGGCTCTAACGAGTATGTGAACGCTTCCGAGACTTTCCTCGGTCAGTCGTCGCAGGCTTATGAGGCTGTGGGTCGTTACACCGCCGCCGCTCAGTATGCCGCCCAGAAAGGCGATATGGCAGGTGCCCAGGCCGCTCAGGCCAAGGCTCAGGAGTATGCCGTGAAGGCCGCCATGCTCGGTGCGCTGGGCAATGCCACACAGGATGTTCGCCTTAACTGCGACCAGACCGGTTGGGGTGTGGCGCCGATCTTGGGTGTCGACTATAAGGTGGGCGACTTCAATTTCGCCGCCAAGTATGAGTTCAAAACCCGCATGCGCCTGAAGAACAAGGCTGCCAACAGCGAGAGCGCACGCAACCTTGAGATTCTCGACCGTTGGGCCGATAAGGAGAATGTGCCTGAGGATTCGCCCGCACTGCTCACGCTGGGTGCCCGTTGGAGCGTCATCCCCTCGCTTCGCCTCAATGCCGGTTGGCACCACTATTTCGACAAGGACGCTCATCAGTATAAGAACCATCAGAAGAGTTTGGGCGGCAACACCAATGAGTTCCTCTTTGGTGCCGAGTACGACGTGTCGAAGATGGTTGAGGTCAGCGCCGGTGTGCAGAAAACCAACTATAAGATGACTGGCGACTACATGGAGGATGTCAGCTTTGTGGTGAACAGCTATAGCTACGGCTTTGGCTTCGGCGTTCACCTCAATAAGAAGATGACGCTCAATGTGGCCTACTTCCAGACCAACTATAGCGACTTCACCGCAGCCTCTAACAACTATAACGATTTGGCCAACCTCACGGGTACCATCGTGAAGGGTATGGCTACGAAACTTGGCCAGAGCGATGAGGTGGCTGCCGGTGCCGCTGAGGAGATCAAGAACATGCTCACCAAGCCCGTTACTGAGGACGGAAAGAGCCTGCTCTATGGCAAGAACACCTTCACTCGCACCAACCACGTGTTTGGTTTGGGCTTGAACATCGATTTCTAAGCTTACAGCTTAGTGGGTGCGGTGCACTGCCTCACCCACCAAAAGTTTTATAAATGCTAAAGCGCAACCGTTCCCGATGGATGGTTGCGCTTTCTCATTTTTTGTGGGCCCATTGGTCCGTCTTCGCCCTCGGTCGTTAAGGCATCCTGTTGTTAAGGCTTTCTGTTGTTGATGTCCATGTAGTCTTCCACGAGCCATCCGCACCGGTTGACCGTCACGCGGTAATAGCGCCCCAGCAGGATGCGCCCGTCTGAGGTGTAATAAGGCTTGAATGTTTGGTAAGGAAAGTTTTCCACAAACCAGTTGAATGATAGCAAATAGATCCCTACAGGAGGATTGGGCTTTTCTGGCAACAGCAATTCGACTTCGTATTTAGGGTAATGTCTGCCATCCTTGTCACGCTTTTCATAGACCAACACGGAGAAGGTGCATTCCGGACTGTCCTGCTTGAATGTGCCTTCCAGTTGTAAGATTGTGCCCATCAGTTTGGCTCCGCTTGCGATGCTGTCGCTCCACACCCCGTTGTGCTTCTTCATGGTTTGCTGCGCATAGCTAAAGTAATCGGCTCCCCCACCATAGGGCGTTCCGCAGTGGGCGATGAGTTTTCCTTTCTGGAAAGCCTCGTAGGTGGGGTAGGGTGAGACGATGAACCCCATGTAGTTTTGTGGGTTGTGGAGAAGCAATGCTGCCCCCGTGAACGGACGCTTCTCGTTTTTGCGGTTGTAGAGCTCCTGCGGTTGCGTTCCCTCCGGCCATATCTTGAGCACAAGCGACTTGTCGCCTGGTGTCTCGATGGAGTCGAAGCCCACGTAGGGCGAAGTGTACCCAGGCTTGTCGTGGTTTTCAAGGAAGGCGGCTTTCATTTCGTCCACCGTCACCGTATCTCGGAAAAAATTCCATTCTGCCACGGTAAGGTCTGTATTGGAAATGCATTTATACTCACTCCATGTGTTTTCAAGGTCCATCTTACACCAGTCCCATTGCGCATGGCAGAAGGAGCCGTGCAGTCCCATGAAGGCCAAGAGCAATATCGTTTTTTTCATCATTGTCTTCATGCTATCGTTTTTTCTTGTTGATGACCATGTAGTCTTCCACGAGCCAACCGCACTTATTGACCGTTACGCGGTAGTAGCGTGCAGGCAGTATGCGGAAGTCGGTGGTGTAATAGGGCCTGAAGGTGCCCTGTGGCAGTTTTTCCACGAATTGTTTCATCCATAGGAAATCCCTCCGTGTTACGTCATCAGGATCGTTGGGCTCCAGCAGGGCGATGTCGTAACCCTTCTGCGCCCCAGGTTTTTCATACAGCAATACGGAGAAGGTTCGCTCTGGCCTGTTGGGCTGTGGTGGCTCATCCTTGCCCATCAAGATTCCCATCATGAGGGTTCCTCCCCTGAGATGGCCCTCCCATGTGCCGTCGAGATATCCGATCACCCGTTGCGCCTGGCTGAAGAAACTGGCTTCGCCCCACATGATGACGCCTTCGCGCCCCATGATACGCCCTTTGTCGAAGGTTTCCAAGAGAGGTTGGGGTGAGACCACATATCCCATGTAGTGCTGGGGGTATCGGAGGAAGACGAGGTCGCCATCAAGCAGCTTGGCTTCCTCCTTCGTCTTGTTTGGGTTCATGTAAAATCTCTTTAGGGGCAAGCCTTTCGCCTTGGGGCGCACCAGGTTGAGCAAGTTGCCACGAAAGCTGAAGATGGAATCGTGCCCACTATAGGGCGAGAAGTTGAAAGGCTTGTCTTTGTTGGTTCGAAAGGCCGCCTTCATCTCGTCTATGGTGATCGTGTCCCTAAAATATTTTTCTCTCAGCAGATACAGGTCGTCCTTCGACCGGTATTGGTATGTCTGCCACTCCTTGTTCAGATTATAGTTCAACCATCCGTCGTCCGACAGTACTTGCGCGTCGGTAGGAATTAATGGCCCTAAGGCCAAAAGCCAGATAATTATGGATAGTCCCTTTTTCATAGTAAGTAGTTTTCTGTCAAAAAGATAGATGAAGGAATGGTTTTCTTTGTAAGAAGATGTGTTTAATCATGATTCCCTGGTCCAAAGATTTTGTCAATCATTTCTTCTTGCACTTGTGATCTTTTGTAATACTCATAATACTTTTGGTTACTTTCATTGTATATTTCTGCATGCTCAAAGCCGTAATGTTTCATTCTGTCAATGTCTGCTTGGCTGGGATAGCTGTTATAAAGTTCAAATTCCCTTTCATACCCCTTTTGCGTCTGCGAATGGTTGTGGGCATAACTGTTATAACCATTTAGCTTGTAGAATTTTTCGTCGCTCAACAACTCTGATTGGTGCTCTTCGTTGGTGGTCATGAGTACACCGCCTGTTGAGTCTTTCTTGTAACAATATGACCACTCCACGTTGGTGTGGTCTGCCAAAAACTCGAAAACGCCTTTGTTGAGTGCGCTGCCAGTGAATGCTCCTTTTTGCACATTTCCGCTGATTATCAAGTAGCCGAAGTCGCCATCAAGTTCCATTTCGTTTCCCTTTACATCGATGATGTTTTGGTCGCTGGGGTATGTGGCAACCAAAATGCCACTTTCGTCAAAGCAGTACTTTTTGTACTTCTTTTCTCCTTCGTCTCCCGACATGACCGACACTTCCTTCCAAAGGTTGTCAAGGTCTTCTTGGCTTAATACTTTTTTCATGTTGCTATGTTTTATAAGGTGACAGAGTGTAATCTCAATTAGTAGCGATAGGGTAACTCTGCAAAGATAAAAACAATTTAGTGTACGTCAAAGCTGATATGCCCTTTTTGAATGTTTTAACGAAGGCCATGCCTAATGATATAAGATAACAAAGGGTAGAGGTTGTGATCCGTGCCGCTTTCTATTGAGGTCGCAACTTTGCTTATCCAATTGTCAAGTTCAATTTTGTGTTTGCTCCAAAAAGTGTCCGTGGCACCAAAGCAACAAGCTGCAACAACTTTAAGTTCATCGTCGCTTACATCAACATGAGCCTTCCATAATTCGGACAGAATAAGTTTAAGCGAGTTCTCTTTTTGCTCTTTCGTGTTTTTGGCCGAACAGCTTGTCTGATGAATGCGGTATTCCGTGACGCAATCTTGCAGGTTA
>NZ_JAXVAE010000128.1:0-6767 GCF_037460745.1 Hallella sp.
TGCCAAAGGATGGATGCTGAGCGTAAAAAACGAACTCTTCCATACCAACGACAAGCGCATAGGCGTAAACCACTTTCTTGACCTTGCCATTGGCTACAAAGCTAAGCGTTGGGAGTTATCCGTCACAGCAAACAACCTTATTGACACCTCCGAGTTTGAACGAAGAACACTCGGCAACACCATTGAGTGGTATAGCATTACCCGTCTTCGTCCAAGGGAAGTGCTTGCGAAGTGGTGTCTGGATTTGTAAATTAGAAAACAGCCCATCAAGAGCATTCGAACACCAGCCCCGTGTTCGAAGCATCGCCATAGGCGTCCTCACCCATATAACGATATTCATTGCAAGCGCTCTCGACGGCAGCCATGATGCGCGCGTCGGCACTGTTCTCCCACATGCGGAACTCCACATCCTCCTCATAGCCACGAGCGAAGGCCTGAAGGCGATCGATATCGAAGCTTTCGGATTGGAAACCCACCAGCTCGCGCTCTGCATCGGCGGCATTACACTCCTGCTCCACATGAGCCGGAACCATCATGCAAGGCTTGCCCATATACAGGGCCTCACACACGCTCTCGAAGCCGGCCGTAGTGGCATACGCCTTGCAACCCGCCAAGAGTGTAAGAAACTTGGCATCGTCGAGGCGATGGAACGTCAGCGTATCGTCCACGGCAAGCTCGGTAGGCGCATCGGCCTTGTCCCAGAAGAAATGGAGATGGGTGGCAGGATGCTGCTCATGCCAGCGCTTCACCTCATCGGCAAAGCCGGCGTTGAGAATGTAACCCACAATGTAATTGCCATGATGGCGCACCACATGCTTCACCTCAGACCGCAACAGTGGTGGCACCACCTTCATTCCGGGAACAGGAATTTTGTCGTAGTTGCGAAGCGAAAGAGCCAACCTACTGGTGGCGCGCAAACAGGTGAAACGGGTAAACAACTTCAGCATAGCGCCAGACAACGTGTGGCGCTGCGGCATCTTGAACGAGGGGTGGAGAAACAGATACTGATGGCCCACACATACCTCGGGAATGCCGAAATGGAACATGGCATAGGCCAATCCGCACAACAACTCATAGAAGTTGACCACCAACTCAGCCCCGCTCTTCCTCACTTGGTTGCGGATATAGAGAATGCTTGACAGGTAAGTGGGTGTAAGGCTGATGTTATAGGCAATAGAGCGCAACAATCCACAACGGCGATTGTCTTTCGCCGGCAGGAAGTTGGGACTGTAGAACTGCTCCATTGGGCAGCCCGCTTGGTTGACAAAGAACGAGGGCAACTCCCTCATCTTGCTCTTGCCCACCAACATTTTCACTACTTCGTGACCTTCGCGCTCCATCATCTGCTTGAGCGCCAATGCTTGGGTGAGATGCCCCCTACCCTCGCCTTGAATAACAAATATTACCTTCATCTTACATCTTATAACGTCTTATGCCGCTGAGGCCGCGAAAGCTCCCCATCAGCATCTGGGCGCAAAGGTAATAACGTTATATTACAAAGAAGTAAGAGAAACATGACGATCGTATGAAAAAGGCATGCGACAACCATATTCTACCGAAAGGAAACGACCAGCAGTGCAAACAAAAACTTGTCCACCGCCAACAGCGATGGACAAGCCTATGAAAACCGCAGTTTAGTTGCGGACAAATCTTATTTTTTCTCTATGGGAAACGCCTTGAGCAGACGCTTATACTCCTTGCCCGTGATCTGGATGGTAGTACCATGACGCGGGGTGAACTTTCCCTTGGTCTGTGTGTCTTGCACAAAGGTAAAGGTCTTGAGGTTGTCGGTGCTCTTGGCAAACTGGTAGTGGCCGTTCATGTAGCAATCGTACATCAGGCACCAACCACCCTGAATAAGCGGGAACACGCCAGCGCCCTCCACAGCATTCTTGGTAACCTCGCAATAGCCCGGGTGCAAGGTCCATGTGTCAGGCTTGTGCAAGTTGGTAAAGGTGTATTGCCTGATGCCCTTATGACTTCCTCCCTCGGTTTTGAAAAAGAGGTGGAACAAGCCTTGCTCATCTTGAACGATATCGGTGTCGATGGCCGGCTGCTTATAGTCGAAAAGAACCTGTGGCTCGCCCTCAAGATCGGTGAAATCGGCGTTGGCATAGCAGTAATACACTCTGTCATAAGGAATGGAGCCATCATCGGTGAGCAATGAGAAATAAACCATGTACTTACCCACGCTCTTATCGTAGATGGTTTGGGGTGCCCACACGCGAGTGACGTGGGCGAAATGTGTACCCTTGTATTTCTCGGGGAAATGCACTGTGCGATGCGTCCAATGCACAAGATCCTTGGAATGAAGCAACACGATGCCACGGTTGCTTGACCATCCCAGGGAGCTACGCATGTCGGTCACAACCATGAAGTAGCTGCCATCCTCACCACGCAAGATGTGAGGGTCGCGAACGGCCTTGGTCAAGGCAATAGAGTCGCTGCCGATCACTGGATTGCCCCCGTTGAGCGGTGTGTAATTGAAACCGTCGTTACTCACGGCAAAATGGATCTGCTCCTCTTGCGGAGCATTGCCGATAAAGTAAGCAAAGAGGTAGTTTGTCATCTTGAGGCGCTTCTTAGCCTCCACCTGTGTGGCCACGCCAAACGTCACGACCAAGGCGATACTGAAGAGAATGATCTTTTTGCTCATATTTTTTTCCAATTAGTTTGCTTCATCATAGACGAACACATTCATTCGATTGCAAAAATACAAAAAAGATAGCGAATTATGCGTTTTCCCATTTACTTTAAGCCAATAAGCCTGTAAGATTTCAAAAATACACACAACGCAAGGTGCATGGTGCCATGTTTTCCTTCTCTATTGAAAGGCGTAGACTTTTGGGGTACGCACAATGCACCAACAATCCATGCAGGATGGGGCAAATACACAAATGCAGGCATAAAGATCAATTTAAACAACCTAAACAACTGTTTTTCAACGCAATTGTTTTATCTTTGCAATATTATTTCTTTCTCTAAGAGGGATGGTACAGGGCTATGAGAATGACCCCCGATATCAGAAAACACACGTTGCCTTAACTGAGTTGTGCAATGACAAATAAACCAAATGACTATACCTAAAAGCAAGACAAAATGACTCTAAAGACAAGAAAATTGATGATGGCCATGCTGGGGCTGGTGCCTACAATGGCTGTTGCTCAGCAAAAGCCCAACATTATCTACATCATGTGTGACGACATGGGATATGGCGATCTTGGATGCTATGGTCAGCAGTTGATTTCTACCCCTAACCTGGACAAGATGGCTACTGAGGGCATGCGTTTTACCGACGCCTATGCTGGCAGTCCGGTATCGGCTCCTTCACGCGCGTCGTTCATGACCGGGCAGCATGCCGGTCACGGATATGTGCGTGGCAACCGCGAATATTGGAATAAGGTTGGCATCGACCAAACGATGTTTAACGGTCGTGGCGACTATCCCGTTGTTGGACAGGAACCTTACCTGATGACCCACGATATCATACCCGAGCTGTTCAAAAAGGCTGGATACAACACCGGTATGTTTGGCAAATGGGCAGGCGGTTACTGGAACAGCAAATATCCAAACACGTATGCGGTAGACAGCTTGGGCAATACCGACACGAGCAAGTATACCACAACCTCGTCAATGTCGCTGCCCAACAAGCGCGGTGTGGACTGTTTCTATGGACCTATATGCCAGTTCCAGGCACACACATATTATCCCAACTTCCTTAACCGCTATGACCCTGAGGGCAAGGGCGACACTTGCGTGGTGGCAGAGACCATGGAGCAGAATATCCAACATGCCACGGTGTTCAGTGGCGACACCGATTTTGAGAACCGCGCTGAATACAGTGCCGACAAGATCCATCAGTATGCCATGAAGTGGATCGACAGGATGGCCGATAAGAAGGAACCGTTCCTGGGCATCTTCACCTACACGCTGCCGCATGCTGAGTTGTGGCAGCCCAACGACTCGATCCTGCAGAAGTACAATCAGGCTTTCCACTGCGATGAGAAGTCGCATGGCTGGGAAACGGGCAACTGGTACTACCAGAACAACAACTCGCACGCTCAGTTTGCTGCAATGATCACCCGCTTGGACGCCTACGTTGGCGAAATTCGCGAAAAATTGAAGGAGAGAGGGTTGGACGACAACACCTTGGTGATCTTCACCTCCGACAATGGACCTCACGAGGAGGGCGGCGCTGACCCGACATGGTTCAACCGCGACGGATTGCTGAAGGGCTTGAAGCGCTCCACACACGAGGGCGGCATACGCATACCTTACATAGCCTGCGGCCCAGGTGTGCCGAAAGGCGTGGTCAACAACCACCAGTTGGCGTTCTATGACGTTATGCCAACCCTGCTCGATTATATTGGTGAGCACGATGCTGCAAAAGCCCACTCACTGGAGGCAAGCACGGAAGCCGACCCATACGACGGCATTTCTTTCTACAACACACTGACCGGCAACGACAGTAAGCAGAAGAAGCACGACTTCCTCTATTGGGAATTTCATGAAACCAACATGATGGGACTCAGAATGGGTGACTGGAAGATGGTGGTGGACAAGGGCACCTGCCGTCTGTATGATTTGGCAACAGATATCCACGAGGATACGGATGTGGCCAGCAAGAATCCCGAGATTGTGGCCAAGATGAAGCAAATCATCAAGGAGCAGCATGTAGATAGCCCGCTGTTTAAAGTAACATTGCCTCGATAGTATGAAGAAATTATTATCCACCCTCACATTGTTGTTGGTATGCGTATTTGCGCAGGCCTTCGACGAGAGTAAGTATTATGTTATCAACCGTAACGGCAACTCATCGGCCTACATGTATGCCAATGGCAACAACATCATGGCCAGTTCACTCGACAAGACCAATGGCAGCTTTATCTGGCAACTGATTCCTACAGGCACTACTAACGGCTACTATCTGAAGAATGTGGGCAGCGGGATGTACGCACAGACGTGTAACATTGCGCTTAGCTCATTGGTGGAACTGGGCGCAAACCCTGTTGAATATATTGTGTCTACGGGCGCTGGGGCAACGACGTACTTCATGGCGTCGAACGACCAGGGCGCAATCAATTACAATGAGGACGCTACACTTGGCCTGAACTTTGGAGCCTCTGGCGTGTGTGCATTCTACATTAAGACTGGGCGTGGCAACAGTTACTGGACCATCACCGATACCAACTATTCGCCCACTCCACCGGAGCCCAGCGAGGGCGAGGACGAGGATGTGCAGCCCAATGTGCATGCTTACCGCATTCCATGCGGCACGTTCAGACCTGACACCAAACTCACGCAAATAGACATTACGGGCGAGGGTGTGTGGCACGAATTGCACTATGCTCCACTGACCAACAACAAGTTTATGATTCAAACCGGAGCGCACGCGTCGCTGATGCGTGGGGGCAAGGTGAAGATTACGGCCCAACTGAAAGGTGCCGAGGTTGCAGGACTGGTGGTGGCGGTGTGTGCCGACTTTGATGGCGATGGACGATTTGAGCAAACCGTAAAGCCTACGGTGGCAGGCACCATTGAGGCCGAGCTGACGGTACCTGCGGAGAGCAAGGCTTTCACTGGACGTATCCGAATCCGTGTGGACCAGGGCGGAAACTACAGCGCCAACGGCGATATTGCAGGCGTAATCTACGATATTCCTATTCAGATCGTAAATGCGCAAGCGCAACGCCTAATTGAGGTTGTTCCCAATTCCAAGGGACGTGGGCTGGTGAGCATCATTGGTTCCGACGCACACAGTACAATGAAGAATCTGGGCGACGAGGTGACCGTGAAGGCGCAGGCCGCAGAGGGATGGGTGTTCAAAGGCTGGCTTCTGGGCAACGACATCGTTTCCACCAATGAGCAATACTCATTCCAAGTGACGGCCGCTGTCCACCTGATAGCTATATTTGGCAAATACATAGAACCCGAAAAGCCCATTGTGTATGCGGAGCCTGCTGATGGCCTTAGGTTTCGCCTGCGCAACAAGGAACGCGACACATATTACATGGTGGAGGACGCATCGAACCATCTGGTGATCGCTGAGGACCGCTATGCGGAGGGCGGCACGTTTACGTTGGAGAAGGCTGACGCAAGTTCATATTACATCAAAACGGCAAGTGGAAGATATGTCTATCAGGCAAGTTCTGGTTCGCAAGCCAACAAGACCACTTCTGCCACCAAGGTGAAGTATACCATTACAGCAAGTGGCGAGCATCTCTACAACTTTGGGGCAACCGGCTCAACTGACGCCAACCGATTTCTGCATGCTGCTGCAGACCATCTCTACATCTGTGGATGGGCACAAAATGTGGAACGCTCACAATGGTATATGCAGAAAGACGATACAACAGTAGGCATCGTTTCTATTCAGGACGAACGATTAGCAGCCAAAGGAAAGGACAGCAAATTCATTGAGAACAATCAACTCATCATCCGAAAAGGAGGCCAAAAGTTTAATGCCCGTGGACAAAGAATGAAGTGATTCAAGCCAACAAACAACGGGTAAACACCCCCAAATAATGAAAATATAGGTTTCCGTTATGCCATCGGCAGAGTTATGCATCTTTAAGAATAACCAGGCTTAACGGAAATTTTTATGTCATGTGCGATTACATTCAATGTAATGGCATCATATTCATTGATAAGGCCTACACGCACCCTATGAATATCGTAAAATCGAAAAGGGCAAGCGGTATATAGAAAAAAATATTGCTGTCCGGTAAAACTTTTCAAACAAGACAAATTAGGGCTGACACTTCTCA
>NZ_JAXVAE010000129.1:0-37467 GCF_037460745.1 Hallella sp.
AAACACTTGCGAGTTTTTTTGCAATTAACAAGTCGGCATATTTCGGATGGTTACGCTATGCGATTTGGCGTGTTGGGCTTGGTGTATTCTTAACGAGGCATTTGCCGTGAAGGCGGACGGGGCCATTGGGCGCTCGTTAGGGAAGAGAAAGTGTGTGGCAAAACGGTGCGTTGAATGGCCCATTGTCATGGTTTTTGGCTAAAAAGTGGGTTCGGTATCTGGCGTTTATTGCTGAACGATGCTCGAACTTTTTCGCCTACATCACGTTTCAAAAGAAGTAAGTGTTGACAGACCTTTCGTCCCCCTTGTCGCTATGGTCCGGTAATGGCTTATAGGAGGAATATCTGTGACGGAGGATGGGTAAGGATCCTTGGGCATGTGGCTATGGGCGATGGAGTCCTTCGTTACAACAGCAGGTCTACACTATAGACGAGGAGAATGTAACGGAGTGCCTTGCCAAGCGTGATGCTGATGAGGGAGATGGGGATGTTGGCCCGCATGAGTCCCAAGACGATGGTGATGGCCGATCCCAAGACGGGTAGAAACGAGAAAAAGGCAAACCATGCGCCATGGCCCGCCATGAATCGCTGGGCTTTGTCGAGGTCGCGTTTCTTCACATGGAGATAGTGCTCTATCCAATCGAGACGACCCATTCGCCCTACGGCGTAATTGAACATCGAACCGGCAACATTGCCCACGGTGCCGTAGACGATCAAGGGCAAGGGTTCTAATCCGGCGGCAAGGAGCGCCAACATAACGGCTTCGCTACTGAAAGGAAAGAAACTGCCGGCAAGAAAAGCGGCTACCAACATGCCCCAGTAGCCATAATTGAGCAATATGTCGACTAAGGCATCCATATATTGAAAACGGTTAATGCTAAGGCGGCGATGATGAGAGTGAAAAACGTGATGTTGGATAGTTTGGAGTGTGTGAGCGACAGGAAGTGGCCGATAAGGGGCGACACGACCGTGAGAAGCAGCGATAACAGCACATCGAAATGCTGGGGCTGCAGAATGAGCAATACCAATAAACAAATCTCTAAGGTGATGAACATCTCGAAAACCATGCGGGTGCGAATCTTGTCCTGGTAACTATAGGCTACGAAATGCGCGCTGCCAATGATGCCGAGGATGGCGACAAACAAGAATGTTAGGCCTCGATGGATGTCGAGCATGGAAAAGTCGAACGGTTGTTGCCAAAGCAGCATGGCCTCATAATGGTCGGCAATGGCCTGTGGATTGCCTATCAACAGATAATAGGCGCTCAAAAACCAATAGGGGAGCGCTACACCCAGGATAGACGCGATGAACGTGCGCAAACTCATGGCCAACACGTTGGTGGTAAGCAGAATCCAAAGAATGGGAACCAACCATAGCAATTCTACATAAAAGACGCTGGCCACACCGATGGCCACAAAGGCGTAGAACACCCATCCTACGGCTTGCTTGTCTTGAAAGGCGCGGAGAATGAAGTTGAGCGAGAAGATGAACGCCAGTTGCGCTATGCCAATGTTGATGGATGAAAACAAGAACGGGGACATCAGCACCACAACATAGAAGGAGCATGAAACCATGCGACTGTAGATGCGGATGAGCGAATTATTGTTGTTGAGAATAACCATCATCACGGTGGAAGCAACAAGAATGAGCAGTTGCAACCATAGGCCTTGCGAGGCCATTCCTGATATAAGGAACAGCAGCAAGCCATAGATGGCGGTCACGGGTAACGACCAACGCGACTGGGCTATTCTGTTTTGAGCGCGTTTAATCATGACGTTTCATTACGGGCGGCTTCTCTTTGCCTCCCTTGTACCTATTGAATTTGATGAAGTGATATGTGATGGTCGGTATTCACCTCGTCCCTTTTGTAGCTGGTTCTCATAGAGAGGAAAGCCTTGAAGGGGCACAATGAATGTCGGCCATCACGTTCAAATATCCTGAAATGAGGAGTGAAGTCTTGTCAATTAGAGATCTTGACCAATGTCACGGCGGAAGTACATGTCTTTGAAGCGAATCTTCTGAGCCTCGGTGAAACTCTTATGCAAGGCTTCTTCCTTGTCCTTGCCGTATGAGGAAACGGCCAACACGCGACCACCATCGGTCACCACGTTGCCATCGGCCATCTTGGTTCCGGCGTGGAACACAATGCTGCCCTCTACCTCGTTGAGCCCCTCGATGACGTAACCCTTCTGGTAAGCCTGTGGGTAACCACCGCTAACCAGCATGACACAGACGGCAGCGCGCTCGTCGAACGCCACCTTACGTTGGTCGAGGTCGCCCTTGGCAACACCCTCCAGCAGGTCGACGAGGTCGCTCTTCAGTCGGAGCATCACGGTCTCGGTCTCGGGATCGCCCATGCGGCAGTTGTACTCGATGACCATGGGGTTGCCTTCCACGTTGATAAGACCGAAGAAGATGAATCCCTTATAGTCGATGCCGTCGGCCGCAAGGCCTTCAACCGTGGGGCGGATGATGCGGTCTTCCACCTTTTTCATCCACTCGGCGTTGGCGAAGGGAACCGGAGAGACGCTTCCCATACCACCGGTGTTTAGGCCGGTGTCGTGCTCACCAATGCGCTTGTAGTCCTTGGCTTCAGGAAGGATTTGGTAGTGCTTGCCGTCGGTAAGTACGAAGACAGAGCACTCTACGCCACTGAGAAACTCCTCAATGACTACCTTGGCTGATGCCTGACCGAACATTCCGCCCAGCATGTCGCGCAGTTCTTTCTCGGCTTCCTCAAGCGTAGGCACGATGAGCACGCCCTTGCCAGCTGCCAAACCGTCGGCTTTCAGCACGTAAGGCGCCTTCAAGGTCTTCAGGAAAGCTACGCCTTCCTCGATCGTTGTGCCGTCGAAGGTCTCGTAGGCTGCCGTGGGAATGTTATGGCGTTTCATAAATCCCTTGGCGAAATCCTTGCTGCCTTCGAGCTCGGCTCCTTGCTTAGAGGGACCGATGACGGGAATGTTGGCGGTGCGCTCGTCGGCTCTGAATGCGTCGACGATGCCGTTTACCAAAGGCACCTCGGGGCCTACCACCACCATGTCGATGCCATTGGTAACCACGAAGTCCTTCTGCTTATCGAACTCGTTGACGCCAATGCTCACATTCTCACCAATGGCAGTCGTGCCAGCGTTGCCGGGAGCGATAAACAATTGGTCGCATTTCTTACTTTGGGCAATCTTCCATGCCATGGCATGCTCGCGCCCGCCACTTCCTAATAGCAATATTTTCATAATCGTCTGAATGTGTTATGTGTTTACGAAATTAGTAGGGCGGGTCGATGAATGACTGGGTGCGATGATCTCTTGTCCCCAGCCTTCATGCAACCAACACCTGTTTCGGTCTGATAATCAGTTTGTTTCAAGATACTGATGAAGGATGTTGATGATCTCCGTGCGTGTGGGCTCGGGGAACGTGCTGATACGAGTGGAATGGCTTCCGTCGGGCAACACATAAACCTTAATGTACTTCTTGCTGTTCAGGAATTTAAGACCAGCTACGCCAGAGGCGCCCCATGGGTCGATACCGCCATAGATGTAAATCATCTTACGGTCGTTGTTCTTGAGCCAATTGAAGGTTTTGTTGTACAGCGTCTTATCGAACTTCAAGTTCTGAAGCTCCTTGGGCAACATGACACGATGCAGGTAACCCTTGGCCGACTTAATGGTGAGCCACTTCTTGAAGGGCTTGATGTCGTAGCCATAGTAGCCCAACTCACGTGCGGCTTGTACGTTGAATGAGCGGTTGGGGTTGTTTGGAGTGAAGTAGCCTGGCTCAGAAATGCCGATGAGATGGTTGAAAAGCTCCTTGTCGGAAGCCGTTGCATCGGGAATTTGCGACATTGGAGTGCCCCACTGCCAGATAGCGAACGAATATTCGAGGACGCAATAGTCGAAGATCTCCTCCAACGGAATGCGGAAGCTGTAGCCCTTTTCGTTGCAGTATTGTGTGAACATCGGCATGAGCTTTGCCTTTCTCTTCAGCACCTCAATTTGGTAATCCTTCACGTGCTTGCGGTTGGTGGCGGTAGAAACCTGATGGTCGATAAAGGGCTCATGGCGTCCATCCTCAACGGCTGAGTTCAACGGGGCCACATAGGGAACCGACACATCGACATCGTCGGGGAAGAAAACGCGGTAGAACATACAGGTCTGGCCACCCTTGCTGATACCAGTTGACACCCATTTCCCTTTGTAAAGTTGGCGGAAGGTCTGGTTGACGTTGTGAAGATCGTAGAGAGAGTTCTCAACGGTCAGATAGTCCCAGTTGCAGGGTGAGGGTGTGGAGGCCTCGAAATAGCGATACTCCACGAAAACGAGATTGGCGTTGAGCAACTTAGAGAGTTCCTCCTGGTAGCCCTCGCGAAGAGCATACTTGCAGTTGTAACCCTCGGTGACGAGCACGGTAGGACGGTCGTAACCCACATGGCAAACCACGACACGCTGCTTGAATGTGCCTGCCTGATGGTGGATGGGATCCACCTCCTGTGTGATGTTCAGCAGATACTTGTTGTCGTAAGCTGTGCTTTTTAGCTCTTGCACGTCGCTGACACCCGGCAATGCTTGCAGCTTTGCCAACACCTCTTTGTCGGCTGCCTGCGCGAAGAGCGGCAGAAGCAGCGCAACGAGAACCAATAGATGTTTAATCTGTTTCATGGTAATCTCTTGTTTTTAAAGTATTATGATAATAAAGTTAAAGGTCTTACTTCAAATAATCATCGAAATACTGAGAGATGCGCTCATGCAGGTGCGTTGATTGGTGGCCACGCATGTTGTGTGGCTCTCCGGGATACACGAAGTAGTCGGGCTGTGTGCCATCTTGGATGCACTGCTTGAGGAACGACAGGGAGTGCTGCAATAAACATACGTTGTCGTTGAGGCCAACGATGATTTGCAGTTTTCCTTTCAGGTTCTTGGCCTTCGGAATGAGGCTCGAAGATGCGTAACCCTCGGGGTTTGTTTGCGGCGTGTCCATATAGCGCTCGCCATACATCACTTCGTACCATTTCCAATCTATGACAGGTCCGCCTGCCACGCCTACCTTGAACACTTCAGGATGGGTGGTCATCATGTTGATGGTCATGAATCCTCCGAAACTCCATCCGTGCACACCGATGCGGTCTGCGTCGACGTAAGGCAAACTCTTGAGATACTTCACACCTTCCATTTGGTCGGCCACCTCGTTGTCGCCGAGGTGGCGGAACGTGACTTGCTCAAACGCCTTGCCGCGATGCTCGCTTCCGCGGTTGTCGAGAATGAAGAGGATATAGCCCTTCTGGGCCATGTAGGTCTCCCAACTGCGTGAGCCCCAATGCCATGAAGCGTCTACGTTGTGGGCGTGAGGACCACCATATACATATATAATGGTGGGATATTTCTTGTTGGGATCGAAGTCGACGGGTAACACCAGGCGATAGAAAAGGTCGGTAGTGCCATCGGCTGCTTTCACAGTACCGTTCTTGTACTCAGGCATATTGTAGCCCTTCCAAGGATCGGCAGCGGTGAGATAACGCACCTTCTTGCCGTTGTCAACATTGACAATCGTCATGTTACGGGGGACAGTAGGAGTGGAATATTTGTCGACAATATACTGGCCCGAAGTGCTCAGGCTGGCCGTGTGCCATCCCTCGCCATTCTCATCGATAAGGGTGCGCTTGCCATTGTCGATGTTTACGCTATAGATATTACGCTGAATGAGGTTTCGCTCATTGCTGGCAATGATAACGCTGTGGCGCTTCTCGTTGAAGCCAATCGTCTCCATGACCACCCAGTTGCCATTGGTAATCTGCTTCAACTGCTCGCCCTTGGCGTTGAAGAGGTACAGATGGTTGAAACCATCCTTCTGACACTCGAGGATAAACTTGCTGCTGTCCCAAGGCAGGAAGACGATCGGAGTGAGATGCTCCACGTACTTCTCGTCGGTCTCATGGTAGATGGCTCCCTTCTTGTCGCCAGTCTCGGCGTCGTATGCCACGAGTTGACAATCGTTCTGGTCGCGGTTGAGCTCAATCATATAGATCGTCTTGTCGTCGGGACTCCATGTTACATTGGTGAAATAACGGTCGGTAGGATCGCCTGCCTTGAGCCAAACGGTCTTGCCTGTGTTCACGTCATATACGCCCACTTTTACCTGATGGCTTGTTTCTCCGGCCATCGGGTACTTCTCGGGAGCCGGCGTCGCCATGCGCGAACCGCTGGTGGGAGCCCATGAGGGGTCAGGGATGTTGATCAGGGGGAAGTCGGTCACCATGCTCTGGTCCATGCGATAGAATGCCAGTTTGTTGCCTTTGTTGCTCCAGAACAAGCCACCCGATATGCCGAACTCATCGCGATGTACGCTCTGTCCGTACACGATGTTACGGCTTCCGTCGGTCGTCAGTTGGTTCGATTGGCCGTTGGCGGTCTGCACATAGAGCTGGTCGCCCTTTACATAGGCCGTGTTACGACTTCCGTAATGGAAGTTCCAAGCCTGCGCTGCCGAACGATCCTTGTATTCGATGGTCCACACGGCCTTGCCGGTTTTCCAGTTGAGCAGTTGCGTACTCTTGTTGTCGTTGAGAAGCACCAAGGGCTTCTTGGCCTCGGGAAACGACACGCTATACAGGCTATGGAGGTTCAAGCCGCTCTTTGCCTTGATGTCGTCCAAGGTGAAGAGCACGCTCTCCTTGCCTGTAGCCTTGTTAACGAGTTTGCAATCCTCCACATCTGTGCGGACGAGCTCATCACCCCACCAGGCCGTCCAACGGTTCTCAGCTATCATGTTGTGATAGTTGTTGCCGCCGAAGTTCAGGTCCTCAAGGGTAAACTTCTTCAGTTCTTGTGCTTGAACGCTTGCTGCATTCTGTGTGAACAATGCCGTCATCATGCCCAGCATCACCATGAATTTATTCATCTTCATTGCCGAAACGGTTCTTATTGCCAAACTTCTTGTTACCTCCAAAACGCTTGTCGCCACCGCGGCCCTTGCCGGCCCAGTCGCCTTTCTTGCCATAGCGGTCGCCGTCTTTGCCAAATCGGCCACCACCGCGCTTGTCGTCGCGATTGCCCGAGAAGTTGCGATCGCGGTCACCCGAGAACTTGCGGTCGCGGCGATCATTGCCTCCACGCTCCTCATCGCCGAATCTCATGGGGCGACGGTCGCCGCGTTTGCGGTCGTCATCCTGGAACGAGCGACTTGAGAATGCGTGGAAATGGAACGAGCGAATGTCGCCTTCCTCGTTGGCCTCCTGTTCGTCGAGGCGCTGCTTAAACTCGCGGTTCTTCTTGAAGCGGTGCTTTTGTGCCATCTCGCGCTTCTCGTCATCGGTCTTCACAATGCCGCCCTCTGAGCGGAAATCCTTCATCTTGCCAGAGAACATGACGTACTTGCGGAACTCGCATTCCAGGCTTCCGTTGAACACGGGAATCTTGATGCTTGGCTTCAAACCAATCTGGTCGAAGCACTCCTCGCGGTAACTCAGCACCCAAGCCTCATTGCCAGCGAACTCGTTCTTGAGTTTCTCGCCAATCATCTTGTATGTGCCCAACAGGTTGGGCGTAGAGATGCGCTCGCCGTAAGGTGGGTTGGTGATCATGATGCTCTTCTCCTTCGGGCATGTGAAGTTCTTGAAGTCCTGCTGTTGCACGGTGATGACGTTCGACAATCCCGCAGCCTTCACGTTCAGGATGGCCGTGTTCACAGCCTTCATGTCGATGTCGTAGCCGTAGATATGATGGTTGAACTCCTTTTCCTTCGAGTCGTCGTTGTAAATCTCGTCGAAGAGGTCCTTGTCGAAATCGGGCCATTTCTCAAAGGCATACTCCTTGCGGAATACGCCCGGTGAGATATTCTGCGCAATCAGAGCTGCCTCAATGATGAGCGTTCCCGATCCACACATGGGGTCGATGAAGTCGGTGTCGCCCTTCCATCCTGACATGAGGATCATACCAGCGGCCAGCACCTCGTTGAGCGGAGCTTCCACCGTATCCTGGCGATAGCCTCTACGGTGCAGGCTCTCACCGCTCGAATCCAGGCAAAGCGTTGCCTTGTCCTCAGCGATATGGATATGAAGGCGAATGTCGGGGTTGCTGATTGAGATATTGGGACGGTCGCCAGTGGTCTCGCGGAATTGGTCGACGATGGCGTCTTTCACCTTATATGAAACAAACTTGGAGTTTCGGAACTCATCGGAATACACCACTGAATCGACCACAAAGGTCTTTCCCTTAGTGATGTACTGGCTCCAATCAATTTTTCTTACCTCATTATATACGTCTTCAGCCGAGCGAGCCTTAAAGTGCTTGATGGGCTTCAGAATGCGAATAGCGGTGTGCAACTGGAAGTTGGCACGATACATCATCTCTTTGTCGCCCGTGAACGACACCATGCGGCGGCCGATCTGCACATTGTTTGCGCCCAGTTGGGTAAGCTCTTGTGACAGAACAGGCTCTAAGCCCATGAATGTTTTGGCGATGAGTTCAAATTCCATTGTTTTATGATTGTTATTTTATTCTTAATTTAAATATGTCTAATTAGTGGGGTCGTAAGGTTGCTTTTCTGTTGGCTAACGGTTGCAATGTGAGGCCATTCGTCATAACCCGGAGTTTGACAGGTCTTGAAACGATAGCCTGTTTGGCAGAATGAGTTGCTTGTTCTTATTTCACTTGCTGCATGTTTTTGTTGAACCGATAGTTGCATTTGCTTAAACCGATGGGGCGTCATTTATGAAATGCAGGACCATTGTGGCCTTCTTCGATGCTATTTCTTAAACACCTTTGCTTCGGGCGGCATGTCTTCGAGAATCCAGGTGTTGGCTCCGACGGTTGCGCCTCGGCCGATGGTGATGCGTCCCAACAGTGTGGCGTTGGCGTATACGATGACGTCGTCTTCAATGATCGGGTGACGAGGAATGCCCTTGATGGGGTTGCCTTGCTCGTCGAGTGGGAAACTCTTGGCTCCGAGCGTCACGCCCTGATAGAGCTTCACGTGGTTTCCGATGACGCAGGTCTCGCCGATGACCACGCCCGTTCCATGGTCGATGGTGAAATGGCTGCCTATTGTGGCGCCTGGGTGGATGTCGATTCCCGTTTCCGAATGTGCCATCTCTGTCATCATGCGTGGAATGAGCGGCACCCCCATGAGAAACAACTCGTGGGCCAACCGGTAGCTGGTTAGCGCCTTGAGGACCGGGTAGCATAGCAGTATCTCCGCATAACTCTTGGCCGCAGGGTCGCCATTGTAGGCCGCTTCGACATCGGTGGCCAGCACGCTCCTGACCTTTGGTAGTCGGCTAATCATTTCGCTGGCCAATTCGCGGGCTTGTTTTTTCAAATCGACCATACCGCTCTTGGCCTCGTAGTCTTCCGAGAAACACAGGCCAGCCAGTATCTGCTCCTTTAGCAAATAGCTCAATTTCTCCACCTCGACACCTATTTGGTACTGGATGGTTTGGATGTTGACTTGTGATTTTCCGAAGAATCCTGGGAAGAGGATGGCGCGCGACAATTGCACAATCTCCTCCAAAACCGTGCTCGACGGTAATGGATAGCCTTCACGATGTTGGTGGAAGAGTCCTTTCAGGGTTTGAGGGTCTGAAAGTTTTTCCACCGTTTCAGTTAGCAAGAGAATCGTGTTTTGGATGCTCATCTTTTGGGTAAATAATATGATGGCAAAGTTACAAAATAATTTAATAGAAAAAAAGCAAAGCGGCAAAAAAGTAAAAGCTACATTATAATTTATGTACGCCTTATGCATAAGGCGGGGCAAATGCTTCGATTTTTATGCATTTGCAAGGCGAAAACGATGGAAATAAAGTGCTGTTACGGATGGTCGGCCCATTGTTAGCTGTTGTTTGGGGTGGCGATAAGCATTTCCATTATTCGTTCTTTGGTAAGCGCGTGTCGATTCGTTTTGGTGCAAGGCCTTATCAAAAGGCGTGCAAATTTTGAAAACTTTAACGCATAAAGATTATATGTCACGTTGGTTTTTCGTACCTTTGCATAATATGAGTGAACCTTTGGCAGAGCGTTTGCGCCCCCGCACGCTCGACGACTACGTAGGGCAGGAGCATCTTGTGGGTCAAGGTGCGGTACTGAGGAAGATGATCGACAGCGGTCATATTTCCTCCTTTATACTGTGGGGACCTCCGGGTGTTGGAAAGACCACGTTGGCTCAGATTGTAGCCAATACGCTGAAGGTTCCTTTCTATACGCTGAGTGCTGTGACAAGCGGCGTGAAGGACGTGCGCGAGGTTATCGAGAAAGCCAAAGGAGGAAGGTTCTTCAACTCAGAGTCGCCCATTCTCTTCATCGACGAGATTCATCGCTTCTCCAAGTCGCAGCAAGACTCCTTGCTGGGTGCGGTGGAGAAAGGTGTTGTGACGCTCATTGGCGCAACCACCGAAAACCCCTCCTTTGAGGTCATCAGGCCACTGCTCTCGCGTTGTCAACTTTATGTTCTTAAGTCGCTTGGCGTCAGTGATTTGCAGAAGTTGCTACAACGCGCCATCACGAAAGATGTGGAGTTGCGCGAGAAACACATCGAGCTGCAAGAAACGGCGGCGATGATGCGCTATAGTGGCGGTGATGCCCGCAAATTGCTCAACATACTCGACCTGGTGGTGGAGGCGGCCGACAGCGACCCCATCGTTATCACCGACAAGATGGTGGAAGAACGCCTGCAGCAGAATCCGCTGGCCTACGACAAGCAAGGCGAGATGCACTACGACATCATATCGGCCTTCATTAAAAGCATTCGTGGATCAGATCCTGACGCTGCGCTCTATTGGATGGCGCGTATGATTGAGGGAGGCGAGGATCCGCAGTTCATTGCCCGACGGGTGGTGATCAGCGCGGCAGAGGACATAGGCCTGGCCAACCCAAACGCCTTGTTGTTGGCCAACGCCGCCTTCGATGCGGTGATGAAGATCGGATGGCCCGAAGGACGTATCCCTCTGGCCGAAGCCGTGGTCTACTTGGCTACCAGTCCGAAGAGCAACTCGGCCTACAAAGCCATTGGCGAGGCCCTCAGCGAGGTGCGAAAGAGCGGAAACCAACCCGTGCCGTTGCCTATCCGCAACGCACCCACCGAACTCATGGCCAACCTGGGTTACCACGACGGATACAAGTATCCGCACGACTATCCCGGCAATTTCACAGAACAACAATACCTTCCCGACGAACTGCAAGGCTGCCGTTTCTGGCATGCCCAGCACAGTCAGGCGGAGGATAAGCTCTACCAACGAATGGTGAACTGTTGGGGAGACCGATACAAAGATAAAGATTACGAGAAATGAAGATTGTAGAATTAGACGGCTATGCTGCCAATCCCGGTGACATTTCCTGGGACGGACTGAAGGAATTAGGAGAACTTACCATCTATCCGCGCACCGCACCCGAAGAGGTGGTGGAGCGCGCCAAGGAAGCCGATGCTATTCTTATCAATAAAGTGAACATCACAGAGAATGTGCTCGAGCAGTTGCCCAAACTCAAGTATATTGGTGTCTTGGCCACAGGTTACAACGTGGTCGATGTGGAAGCCGCCCACAAGCGTGGCGTGGTGGTTACCAACATTCCGTCCTATAGCACCGAGTCGGTGGTGCAGATGACCTTTGCCCACATTTTCAATATCACGAATCAGGTGGCCCACTATGGCGACGCCTCACGCCAAGGTCGCTGGAGCACGAACCCCGATTTTTGCTATTGGGACACTCCTCTCATGGAGTTGTCGGGCAAGACGTTGGGCATTGTTGGCCTGGGACATATTGGCCAACGTGTGGCCGCCATCGCCCATCAGTTTGGCATGGATGTGTTTGCCGTGACCTCAAAGGATGCCATGTCGTTGCCCAAGGGCATTCAGAAGACCACGCTCGACGGTTTGTTGGGTGTGGCCGACATCATCTCACTTCATTGTCCCCTCACAAAGGACAACAACCATCTCATTGACGCCGAGAAGATTAGCCGTATGCGAGAGGGTGCTATCCTCATTAACACAGCGCGTGGTGCGCTGGTCGACGAGCAAGCCATTGCCGACGCGCTCGAGTCGGGCCATTTGGCTGGCTATGGAGCCGACGTCATGGAGCAGGAGCCACCGCGCAAGGATTGTCCGCTCTTCTCCCAACCACACGCCTACCTGACGCCCCATATCGCATGGGCAACCAAGGAAGCGCGCGAACGACTGATGCGCATCTGCGTCGATAACGTGAGAGCCTTTAAGGAAGGTAAGCCCATCAATGAGGTATAAACCATTCAGGGTAAACCATTTAAGTATTCGTATATTCCTTCTTCCATAAGTAAATGATCAACACAGACCCTAAGGTGGTTGATACCATCCTCCAAATCATTGAAATCCTGGGAACACTGGCCTTCGCCATATCGGGCATCCGCCATGCCGCTGCCAGGCACTACGACTGGTTCGGTGGCTTTGTATGCGGCATTGCGGTAGCTATTGGCGGCGGTACGTTGCGCGATGTCATGCTCAACGCCACACCTTTCTGGATGACGTCGCCCATGTACATTCTTTGCACGCTCATGGCCCAGTTTATCGTCATCGTGTTCGCACGATCGCTGAAACGCCTCGACAATGCGTGGTTTGCGTTCGACACCTTGGGCCTCGCTCTGTTCACCATTGCCGGATTGCAAAAGACTCTCGACTATGGGCATCCCATCTGGGTGGCTATCATCATGGGCTGCATCACGGGTTCCGCAGGTGGAGTGTTGCGCGACGTACTGCTCAATAAGATACCCGTTATCTTCCGCAAGGAGATTTACGCCATGGCTTCCGTCTGTGGCGGAGTACTCTATTGGATCATGATTAGTTTGCACGTCAGCGTGGCGTTGTCGGCCATTGCCACGTTCTTGTTCATCGTCGTCATTCGTTTCTTGGCGGTGAAGTACCACATCTCCCTGCCCGTATTGAAGGGAGAATAGTGGGAGCGTACCACTATTCGAATCATAAGAGCAAATTGTTATCGTCATTCGCAAGGCTTTGTCAATAGGCTTTGCGAATGGCGATTGTTTGTTAGTGGAAGAGCGAAGATATGGATGGCTTTAATCGCCCTGCCGCTCATTTGTCCAATGCCTTCTTCTTGATGACCCTGAGTCGGCCGTGATGGTCTTTCCCTGCCTTATGCCCCAGTTCAATCATGGCGCGTATGTCGGCGGTCTTAAAGCTGGTTACACCATATCCCTTGAGCTTGGGGTTGATGCAGAGGTCGGCATCCTTGCGGTTGCGATTGTAGTTTACAAAGTCGGGTCGCTGACGGAGCCACTTCAGTCCCTTGCCCATAAATTTCCTAATCTTCTTGGGCACAAAGTCGGGATGCTTGTTTTGTGTGAGGTCGATGGCTATGACAAGGTCGGCTCCCATGGCCCGAGCCACATCCACCGGCAGGTTGTTTACCAGACCGCCATCGAGCATCAGCATCGAGTCGGCGCGCACCGGCTTGAACACACCCGGTATGGCCATGCTGGCACGCATGGCCAGCGCCAAGTTGCCTTTTGCAAGCACGGCGCTCTGTCCTGTGTTGACGTCGCATGCCACAGCGCGGAAGGGAATGGGCAACGAATCGAAATTGATGGAGTCGGGGTAGGCGCCAAGGCCCTGGTAGTGGTTCTTTACGGTGAGCAGCGAGTCGAGAAATTGCATCACCCCCACGCCTCTCATCAGTCCAAAGCCCTTGATGGCCTTCTCCTTCTCGCCTTTCTTGGCCTTTCGGTCGTTGAACAAGTCGAGCCAATCTTGGTGGGTAAAGAGCGAGTCGAGCTCCTCGGCGCGGTACCCAGCGGCATAGAGTCCTCCCACAATTGACCCTATGCTTGTGCCCACGATGTAGTCGATGGGCACGCCTATGCGCTCAATCTCCTTGAGCACACCCACTTCGGCAGCGCCCTTGGCTCCTCCGCCGCCGAGCACCAACGCCACTTTGAGGCGATTTTTTGACTTCCCTGATGCTGGAACGACCGTTCCCGCGAGGGTTAGCATGAGAATGAAAAGGATGAGACGTATGCTTTTTGTCATGGCCGATGAGGTTTGAACTTGTTGCGACAAAGATACAAAAATAATGCGTTAGGTGGTTGTGTTTGCGTGAAAATGTCGTAAGAGACGCTGACAAAAGTTGAAAAGAAGCAATCGCAATCACATGGTTTCCCACTTCGGCATTATGACCTTTTGGGGTTTTATGAACCATTGTGTGTGAAATGCGTGGGCCAAACCTTCTCACTTTTCAGTAAAAAACCGTAACTTTGCAATTCATGAGGGCCTATCCTTTGGCGGCAATTCTTTCCCGCAGCATGTGTGGTGGCTCTTCGAATAGATTAACTTGACAAACATTCTACACAATGAATCAGAGTGGAGAAAAGGAGGAACAGATATTAATTCGTATCACGGGTCAGGACCGTCCCGGTCTAACCGCATCGGTGATGGGCATCTTGGCCAAGTATGGCGCGCAGGTGCTCGACATTGGCCAGGCCGACATTCACGCAACGCTGTCGCTCGGTGTGCTCATTCGTCTCGACGAGATGCACTCGGGTCAGGTGATGAAGGAACTGCTCTTTAAGACAACCGAGCTGGGAGTGAACATCGGTTTCTCGCCCATTACCGACGAGGAGTATGAAAACTGGGTAAACCATCAGGGCAAGAACCGATACATCTTGACCATGATTGGCCGTTCGCTCTCCGCCCAACAGATTGAGGCCACCACGAAGATCATTGCCCAACAGGGATTGAACATCGACTCCATCCTTCGCCTTTCTGGCCGAATGAGCATCAAGGAGCCGCAACGCAATGTGCGTGCCTGCATCGAGTTTTCGCTGCGTGGCAACCCTGCCGACCGCGCCACCATGCAGAAGGAACTGATGAACATGTCGCAAGAGATGGCCGTCGACTTCTCGTTCCAGCACGATGACATGTATCGCCGCATGCGCCGACTGATATGTTTCGATATGGATTCAACGCTTATTCAGACCGAGTGTATCGACGAGTTGGCCAAGCGTGCCGGCGTGGGCGACAAGGTGTCGGAAATTACGGCGCGAGCCATGCGTGGTGAGATCGATTTCAAGGAGAGTTTCAAGGAGCGTGTGGCGCTGCTCAAGGGTCTCGACGCCAGCGTGATGAAAGACATCGCCGAGCACATGCCCATCACCGAGGGAACCGACCGCCTGATGAGTGTGCTGAAGACTTGTGGCTATAAGATTGCCATTCTGAGTGGTGGATTCACCTATTTCGGCGAGTATCTTCAGAAGAAGTTTGGCGTCGATTACGTGTATGCCAACGAACTGGAGATTGACGAGAATGGCAAATTGACGGGCAATTATCTTGGCGACATTGTGGATGGGCACCGCAAGGCGGAACTGCTCAAGCTCATCGCCCAGGTGGAAAAGGTTAACCTGGCCCAGACCATTGCCGTGGGCGATGGGGTAAACGACCTGCCGATGATTAGCGAGGCTGGTTTGGGCATCGCCTTCCACGCCAAGCCACGTGTGGTGGCCAATGCCCAACAGAGCATCAACACCATGGGTATCGACGGCATCCTTTACTTCCTTGGTTTCAAGGACAGTTATCTGGGTGAGCAGGGAAAGCTCTAAAGACGAATCCTGTCAAGGGTGTGACCAAGGTGGGAAAGACAGAAAAGACACCTGTCTCTCTGCCTCATTTGGATGTTTGGACAGCATGTGCCCCTTCAGGTTGTATGAGGTTCAACCTGCCGAAAGTCGTTGAACTATCCTGGGTCGCATAGAGGTTTGCCTCGTCTTAGACCGGGAGGTACTGTTGACCTAATGTGAATTGTCCTCGTCTTAGACCAGGAGAAGCAACCCTACGTTTAGAGCATAGCCAAATATCTGTTTTGGAAATGCCCCTTCTTCATAGCGCAGCGAAGCGTGCTCATCGATAAGAAGAGCACGCTTCGTTGCGTTATCATCATTATTTTTTCGTGAGGCTTATGGGTTGTTTCCTTTCCCTATAGCCCTGTTAGCGTTTTCTTATTTGCCCTCTTCCAAGGGGAAAAGACCGTAGAGGCTGGCGTCGATCATGTCGGTCACCTTGCGGAAGTCCTCAGGAGTGTCCTCAAAACTGAGCTTGTCGCCATCGATGATGATGAGCTCGCCCTTATAGTTCTTGATCCAATCCTCGTAGCGCTGCTGCAAGCCCGTCAGGTAATCGATGCGGATGCTCTTCTCAAACGACCGTCCGCGCTTCTCGATGTGCTTCACCAGTGTGGGGATGGAGCTGCGAATGTAAATCATCAGTTGGGGCAACTTCACCAACGACATCATCAGATCGAAGAGGTCAGAGTAGTTCTCAAAGTCGCGATCGCTCATGTATCCCTGGTCGTGAAGGTTGGGCGCGAAGATCTTGGCGTCCTCAAAGATGGTGCGGTCCTGGATGATGTTCTCGTCGCTTTGCGAAATCTCCACCACCTCCTTAAATCGTTTGTTAAGGAAATACACCTGGAGGTTGAAACTCCAACGGTTCATGTCGTGATAGAAATCGTCAAGGTACGGGTTGTTGTCGACGGGTTCGAAACGGGGAGTCCATCCGTATCGTTTTGCCAACATCTTTGTCAGCGTGGTCTTTCCGCTGCCAATGTTTCCTGCTATAGCTATGTGCATAATGCGTATGTATTATCAGATTTTATTAAACAAAGTGTGTTCACGTCCTTCGATCTCAGCCAACTGTGTGTCGATCTGCTTCACAATGTAGGCGAAGTCCTCCCTGGAATGTTGGAAGTCGAGATTGTCGACGTCGATGGTCAACGTGCGTCCGGGATAATGGTTCGTCACGAAATCGTCGTATCTGTCATTGAGATTCTTCAGGTAATTGAGCTGCATATTCTGCTCGTAGTCGCGCCCTCGCTTGTGAATGTTGTCCACGAGGTGGGGCACCGACGAACGTAGGTAGATCATTAAGTCGGGCATGCGAGCCACCATCATCATCGACTCAAACAATCCCATGTAGGTATCGTAGTCGTTGTCGCTCATGTTTCCCATGTCGTGATTGTTGGCGGTGAAGATGTAAACGCCCTCGTAGATGGAACGGTCTTGCACCACCACCTGCTTCTCATGGTTGATTTCGAGAAGGTCTCTGAATCGTTCTTTTAGGAAAAACACCTCCAGGTTGAGGGCCCAACGCTTCATGTCCTTGTAATAGTCGGAAAGATAGGGGTTGTCGGCCACCGATTCCTTGCGTGGCTTCCAACCGTAATGGCGAACCAAGAGGTTGGTGAGCGTGGTCTTTCCCGAGCCGATGTTTCCTGCGATAACTATGTGCACGTGTTACGAATATGTCTTTTATAGGGTTCTTACTATGACGAGTGTGGGGTGGGGTGATGGGTTGTTAATGGCGAAGGGCCAAGTTGTAGTTGTAGTATTTCCGGTTTCCGGTGATGTCTTCCACCTCCTCGATGAAAGGCGGGAAGTTGACATGCTCCTTGTCGGTGATGCCTTTCGTCTCCAGGATGACCAGTCCTTCCAACTGTTTCTCGTAGGTGTCGAGCTCAAAATATTGTCCCTTCCAAATGAAACTTTTGCGTTGTTTGCAAATGGTTTGTCGGTAGGGGTCGGCCTGCGAGAGTAGACTCTCGTAGAGGGCGTTGCTCACCTGTCGCTCCGTTTCCACCTGTTGGTTGGCGTTGAGCGTCTTTGTCGTGGTGTGCACGTTGACCACATTGCCGTTTGCCCATTCCCTCTGTCGGAGGCGAACCTCACTGTCGGGGTCTGAAACCAGGTAGGTCTGCGTGATGTGTGAGTCGATGGAGGAGGGTATTTCGCCCGTTACCTTCACGATATACTTGCGTTCCTCGGTGATGGGCTGTGGCAAACCGAGCACGGCCGATATTTCTTTCAGCACACGGTTGATCTTGGCGTTGAAGTCCTGATGGTTGTTGATGACGCGCAGGTGCGGGTGCTCAGTCCACGCGTTGATAACCTTTTTGTCCAATTCGCGTGCGAGCTCGAGGCCTTCGGTGCGTTCCTTGTTGTTGCTGGTGGTATAGAACTCCTCGGCTCCGTCGGCGGCTGAGACGAGGTGAAGCACGGCGTCGTAACGGTTGCGAAGCTCCAAACTATTGGTTCCGACCAATGAGGTGATCTCCTGCCAAAGATGAGCGTCCATGTAAGCGGATATGTCCATGGCGCCGCGATCGCATATAATCACGGCTGGTTCGTCAACCTGTTCAGCCATCTTGATGAACTTGTCCTCGAGCGCCAGCTGTATTTCGAGGGTGGCTTTTTCGCCTTCGTAGAAGAAGTTTCGGTTCTTTGTAAGGTAGTCCATGCCCGATTGGGCAAAGAGTGTGGGCACCTCAGGGATGGTGAACACCTTGAACCCCATGCTCGAAAAGTGGTCGATGATCTTCACCAAAGCCGTGGTCTTTCCTGCGCAGGGGCCTCCAGTAAGCACAATTTTCTTAATATCTTTCATGATTGTAGGGACATCTCGTTGTGCGGCTCATTCCGTTTCACAAGCTCTCTGATGCTATTTAGTTTAAGTTGAAGGTGTTATTGTTTGCATTGGTTGTACCATTCCCTGAGGGCGATCCTGGGTGTTCCCAGTTTGACCACAGCGTCCAAGTCGTGTCGAGCGTCACTGATTTTTCTCAGTTTGATGCGTATGTCGGCTCGCTCCAGCAGGTAATCGGAGTTGTTGGGGTCGCGTTTTAGGGCCTCGGTGTAGTCGTATTCGGCCAACTCGAGTTGGTTGCGCTCCTTCTCCATGCCCGCTCTTGCCGCCCAAGCCACCGCCGAATCGGGGAAGGCCGTTACCAAACGGTTGATGCCATCGAGCGCATCGGTGTAATGCTGGTCCTTCTGGTTGACGAGCGCCAATCCCAGTTGGGCCTCGAAATTGCCAGGAACGATGCGCAGGAGGTTCAGGTAATCGAGTCGTGCAAACTTGTAGCGGCGCAACTTGTCGTTGGCGTAGGCACGATAAAAGAGCCCCGCCACATTGTAGGGCTCTTTCCTAAGCACCTTGTCATACTCATCCTTGGCATACTGCCATTGCTCCAACTGAAGGTTCCACGACGCCTTTCGTAACATCAGGTCGACCGAATCGGGGTGGAACGATAGCGTTTCCATGGCTTGGCGAAGGCTGTCGCGAAGGTTCTCGCGGGTCAGATCGCCGTTGCCCTTCGTCTGCGCCGTCGTAGGAAGGACGGCGGAAACGCATAACAGGAGTGTTGCAACGATGCATTTAAGATATGGTTTTCTCATGAGAGATGCTAATGCTTGAGGTCATATTCGTTATTTGCGGGCATGCTGTCCATTACCCGCAACAGGTCCGTTTCTTTCCAGCCGTCACATGGCGCGTCGCGGGTTTGTGGGCCGTTCAGTATGATCGGGTGGGTTATTCGGCCTTTTTCTGTGCGTTGTATTCGCCAAACGCCTTGTCGAAGGCTTGCAACTGATCGTCGTTTAAGCCACGCTGCAGCAGCACCTTACGTAGACCTTTATAGTAGTTGGCCACCTTCTTGTTTAACGATTTCTTTCCTTTGGCCTTGGCGTAGATGCCGTCCAGGTCGGTCTTCACTTGCGGCATGAGCTCGTCGAGGAACGAAACGTCGGTCGTTGGTGTGGCGTTAGCGGCGTTGGTTCCTACCGTTTGGCTGTCGGTGGGGTTGGCCGCATTGGCGTCGATGTTCTCCACCTGCTCCGTCTGAGGTGCATTGGCGGCGTCGTCGGCTTGACTGCGCTGACGGAAAATCCATATGGCAGTAAGCACTACTAAGGCTGCGATGACACCAACCAACGCCAATCCCTTGCGCTTGTTGCCAAATTGTATTCCTCCGCCAGTGTTGCTACCCTCATGATAGTCGGCTCGTGAGCGCTTCTGGTGATTGAGCGCAGAAAGGAACGCATCGATGTCGGGGAAGCGCTCATTGCGCCCAAAGCTGCAACATTCGTCGATCACAGGGCGGTACGAAAGCGGCATGTTGAGATACTTTATCACCTGTCCCAAGGAGAAGATATCGGCTCGCGCATCAAGCGTCACGGTTCCATCCTTGGCCTCTGGGGCAACAAACTTCAAGGTGTCCATGGGTTGTTTCAGTCCGTCGGCATAGCGCTGGCGGAAGTTGAGAATCTTCACGTTGTCGCCCTTGGTGGTCACAAAGATGACTGAAGGCGACAGGGCGGTGTGCACGCAACGACGACCGTGCATGTAATCGAGTGCCTCTGCAATTTGGTTGATGATGGCTTTCTTCTCCTCTTCGCTATGACTCTCGGCAACATAGTCGGACAACGGGCGGCAGTCCTCCCATTCCATGATGATGCATGTGCCCAAGTTTTCGGTCTCTTTGAGCTCAACGTATTTGAAGATGTTCGGATGGTCGAACTCCTTGTAGCGTGCAAAGTCGTTGTCCAATACCTTTTTATACTGTGGCCTATCGCGGTAGGCACTCTTCATGCCCAGCGCAATCACTTCATGGTTGGCCTCCTTCAGCACCTTCAGTTCATAGATGCCAGAGGACTTTAAAGCATTCACTTCCGTCATATTTTTACCTTCCTATTGCAAAAAATGTTTCTATCGAAAAAATTATTAGCGATCCCTGAGTTGCCAAAAGGCCACCGCCGCCGCCGCGCCCACATTGAGCGAGTCGGCCCCGTAGGCCATGGGAATCTTCACGATATAGTCGGATGCGGCGATTGCCTCTTTGGGCAGTCCGTCGCCCTCGGTGCCGAGCACGATGGCTAAGTGGTGCTCAGCCATGAGCTTCGGGTCGTCGAGCGAGGTGGCGTTGGGCGCCAAAGCCATGGCCACCGTCTTGAACCCCATGTCGTTGAGCTGTTGCACAGGTCCGTCGATCCATGTCCAAGGAACCAGGAATACCGATCCCATCGACACCCTGACCGCCCTTCGGTTGAGCGGGTCGCAACTGTCCCGGGTGAGCAATACTGCTCCTATGCCCAAGGCGGCCGCCGATCGGAAGATCGATCCGATATTGGTGGTGTCGCAAACGCCCTGTATCACGGCGATGCGACGCTTGCCTTTGCAGATGTCGGCGGGCGTGGGCATCACCTTTCGGCGCATGGCGCAAAGCACGCCACGCGTCAGTTTGTAGCCCGTTAGCTCTGTCAGCAACGCCCGATCGCCCGTGTAGACGGGTATGTCGCCAGCCTCTCGTATGATGTCTGCGGCATCGCCCTCGATGTGACGCTCCTCGCAGAGCATCGACAGCGGCTGGAAACCGGCCGCCATGGCCACACGAATGACCTTGGGACTCTCTGCGATGAAGAGTCCGTTGGGATCTGACGCGTCCTGACGAAGTTGGTGATCAGTGAGCCGACTGTAGACTTCTACACCCGGCTCGTCCAACGACTTGATGGTGATAACGGGCATGGTTCTGGAGTTATTTCTAACCGATGGTTATTCGCTGACCTTGTTTCCCTGGGTGTCGATGCGGAAAGTCTCCTCGCCCAGCTTCACCTCCATGGTGCCGCTTGCGATAGAGCCTATCTCGTCGTAGATGGGCTTCACGGTCTCCTTGCCGCTCTTGTCCACCAAGCCATATTTCTCGCCGACCTTCACCAGGGCCAAGTCGGGATAATGCTCGCTGTAGTTCGACTCGATGGCGTCGTACTTGATGGGGCAAATGATGTTGCCCTTCACATCCACGATGCCGTACTTCTTGCCGTCGCTCACGATGGCATAGCCACCTCTGAACTGACTAACCTCCTGGAACTTACCGCTGCGGCGCAACTTGTCGGCCTGGGCCACGTAGTCGATGTCACCATTTTTATAGTACACATCCGGCTCGTTGTTGGGTTTCAGCACCAAGTAGCTCACGATGGCTACGATGATGATGATTGCGCCAACGATGATGTTGCGCTTCAACTTGCGTCTGTATTCCTGATCGGCAGCCTCGTTGGCTGCAATCTCCGCCTCCATTTCACGGCGGCGAGCTTCCATTTCTTCTTGTGTCATCTTTTGGGTTTTGAATGATGATTATTGGACAAAGTTAGTAAAATAATGGTAATTGTGCAAACGAAAGGGGAGAATTGTTTAGCAGCCCTTTCCGTCGAGGCTGCATGAGGGCGCTTCGGGGTCGTATTCGCGCAGCCCCACATCCTCGGGCTTCAGCGTCACGGTACCGTCTTCCAACAGGAAGCAAGGGATGCCTACGTCGCCCACCTCCTTGGCATGGTCGAACGCGGAAGAGGTGTCGCGAAGGTGTATAAACTCGCGCATGTAACGCACATGCTCACCGATATCCAACACTTGGAAACGGGCGTCGCCAGCGATCTGCTCGTCCAAGTAGACGCAATGGGGACAAGTTTTCATTCCATAAATCTTAATCATAGGGCTTGTGGTTATAGGGGTTATTTGTTTGTTTTGACGGGCACAACAATCGTCATGATGCTCTTGGCAGGCATGTTGAAATGAAGGTTGCGCTTGTTTTCCGATTGGAAATCGCAGGGTTCTACATCCTGTGTGCGTGTGGTTATATATCCTTGTCCCTTAGTGGGTTGCGCTTTTCCGTTCAACAGATTGATGGAATAGCACAGCGGCTCCTTTGAAAGATTAAGCGCCACTAAAACGAGTTGTTTCTTGTCGGGACTGATGGCCGCCAAGGTGGAGGGTAGGGAAGTGTCGACAAACGTGTAGCCTACCTTGATGAACTTACTCACTTGTTGGCGAACGCTATAATGCTTCACCTTGCGATAAGTCTGCTTCCCAAAGTCGCAGTCGATCATGCACCACTGGTCGTCGCGCTCAGCCGCATACTGCCAGTCGATCCACGCGTCGGGCTGTATGTAACGCTCGTCATCGAACAAGGTTTGTGCCAACCGCAGGTTGCCATCGATGCCGCGTCCGCCAGCACCCACCTCGCTCATCCAGAGCATCTTGCCAGCGCCTCTTGCCACCTGGTTCACGATCTTGCGCGATTCGTTGTCGGCCTTGTAGGTGTGTACGTTCCATTGCCCCACCAAATCGAGCACTCCAGCCTCTTGGTAGGCCTTGATGCCCTTGGCAGACGTGGCTACCTCTGTCTCATCGGAGGACGATATGACAGTCTTCAATCCGGAGGCTTTCAGGATGGGGGTGAGCACCCTCAGGAAAGCAATCTGCGATTCGAAATCGAAATGGCAACCCTCTTGGCTGCCGTTGCGGTTCCAATAGTCGGTCATGGGTTCGTTGAACGGGTCGAGCGTCTTAAACTCGATGCCATACACATCTTTATAGTGTTTGCAAACGTCAACCAGATAGTGGGCAAACTCCTCGTAATACTCAGGTCGAAGATTGTCCTTGTTGGGATCGTCGTTGCCACCCACGCAACCGCTATACGTCATGTAATAGGGGCAACTGTTGGAGAATGCCTCGAAGATGGCGTCGGGACGTTTCTGCTTAATCTTCAGCATAATACGTCGCTGCGCTAAATCTCTTGTCCAAACATAGTCGCCGTTGGTCGAATCCTTGAATCCTTCCATCTCAGCGCGCAATCCCTTGCCGCGCCCCATGTGGTGAAGGTCGCAGTTGCGGTTGAGCGGATCCTCACCGCCACCAATGTTGTACCGGAAGATGTTGAAGTTGAGCCCGTTGGGACTGACCAGCCAGTCGACCAGCTCATCCACTTTCTCCTCATCCCACTTGCCACACATGTTGGCCCACCAACACAGGCTGACGCCCCAGCCCTCATGGCGTTGGCGCAAGGCCGAGAGGTTTACCGTACCCTCAATCGTATTGGAAGGTTGTGCCGAGAGCGGCAGGGTGCCTAACAGGCATAACACAGAGATAAAAGCGATGCGAATGGATTTCATGTTGCGAAAGGATATATGTTCGTTACAAAATTACTAAAAACTATTCGTAATGTTTGGTTATGCAGCATCATTTTATGTAATTTTGCAAATAAATTCTTCCATACCATGCAATTTAGTCACGATAGCATAGCTTCCGCTTACGCATTTTTCCATCAGAAATGGCGCGTTTATTCCCAATCGCAACTCGCTTGGCAACAAGACGACATTGAATATGCCATCAGTTCGTATGTCGTTTCGATGGATCCCAATCTCTACGGTGCCTTGTCGAAAGGTCGCCCCGATTTCCTGAAGTCGCATACCACCTTCGCCGCCGATATGGTGGAGGCCATCGATCAACTTGAGTCGTTGTTGGGCGAGTGATCTGTTTGTGCTTTCTTTTATTCCTCCTGTGGCCACAGTTGTGCTATTTATCATAACCACCGTTATAGAATTGGTAGCTATCATGAGGTTGACGGTGGTTCGCCAAGCCATGATGCGATTTTGCCGTATAGCAAATACCTTACGGAATATTCAGGACAATCTATATAACAATCTACACATTTGTTTTGAACGAAAGAAATGTTGGCTGTAAATACGCGATTCTCGGGCGTTTTATGTAATGCGCTAACAATCAAACGGTTACCGCTTTGACTATTCTTTCTCCGTTGAAAATCCTTCGTTTTGTCTTCCGAAAGATGCCTAACGGCATTGCGATACATGCCCAGACGAGGCACGGAACCTACCTAACCGCACTGCGAAAGATGGTCTTTCGCAAGTCGATACATGCCTAATCCCACTGTCGAGCCTCTTTTTCCACTGTTAAATTTCTCCAAAACGCTTTTTTCGTTCTCTATTTGACCTAAAAACATAGACCCACTTTTTGGAAATAAAATCTAACAATGGGCATGCGGAGAACCTATGCGCCAGCGGTGTAGTTCTCCACCAAGACTCGCTTGGTTTATCCCATGTCATGAGGTGGAAAAACAAAAAAGTCCAATGCTTCGCATGGCCTCTGTTGCGTTGGAGGCTCACGAAAAGCATTGGACTTTCGTTATTTGGGCGAACCCATCGGCTTTTTAGCCTTGGTGAGTGTCGCGAAGCAGGTCGTTGACGGTCTTCACGGGGTTGAACGTTGAGAGCGGAACCTCTACAAAAATGGTGTTCCAATCGCTCATGGCACCGTTCCACAAGCCCGGCAGCTCCAGGGCTTTCAGCTCACGTCCGTTCTTGCTCTTCGAACTGATGAAGCCCGTCTGGTGGTCAACATATTGGGGAAGGTTGAACGCATGGCCCTTGTAGTCCTTCGTGGCACACACCAGGTCGACGGGGTTGAAATGGGTTCCACTGGTAAACATCTTCATGTAATCGGCATTGTTCTTGTCGATCTGACTGCTCTCCAGGATCTGCAGGCTGACGGTACCATCCTGGTTGTAGGCCAAGAACGGACCACCACCGGGCTCACCAACGTTCTTCACCACGCCGCACACGCGCATGGGTCGGTTGAGCTTGCCCTTCAGATAGCAAACCAGTTCGGCATCCTCGAGCTCCTTGATGTCGGCCTTGCGGCAGCACAAGTCGCGCTGTACGAAGCGGATAATCTCCTCGAGCTTGTCGTGGTTATACTGGCCCGACTCTAGCACACGAAGGTATTCGAACGCCTTGCGTTGCATCTTCACCAACACACCGGCGATGATTTGCTTCCAAAGCACGGTGTCGCCCTTCAGGCGGTCGGGCACCACGTTGTCGATGTTCTTAACGAAGATGATGTCGGCGTCGATGTCGTTGAGGTTTTCGATGAGTGCGCCGTGGCCACCCGGACGGAACAACAGTGAGCCGTCCTCGTTGCGGAACGGGGTGTTGTCGGGGTTGGCGGCGATGGTGTCGGTGCTCGGCTTCTGCTCAGAGAAGGTGATGTCGTACTTCACGCCGAACTTCTTCTCATAGTAATCCTTCTTCTCTGCTACACGCTGCTCAAAGAGTTGCAGGTGATCGTGGCTCACGGTGAAATGGACGTGGGCCTCGCCATTGCTGCTGGCGTAGAGCGCGGCCTCCACCAAGTGTTCCTCCATCGGTGTGCGGGGGCCGTCCTCGTATTGGTGGAACAGAAGCAGGCCCTTGGGCAGTTGGCCGTAGTTGAGTCCCTCGGGCTTGAGCATATTGGCCACCACGGCCTTGTAGTTGCCCTCGGCAATCAGGTCCTTGGCGCACGCATCGTTGTTGGCGTGGCATTTCTGGCACAATGCCTTGCGGAACGCAAACTTCTTGATGTTGTCAAAGAAGGTCTTCTCAAACTCGGTCTGGGGTGTATCGTAGTCGGCGCTGAGGAAGGCGAACATGTTCTTGAACATGCGGCTGGCAGCGCCCGATGCGGGCACAAACTTCACCACCTTGTGGCCCTCACGCTTGTAGTCCTCCCATGCCTGCTCGGCCTCTTTCTGGGCGGTTGCGTCGGGTGCGATGATGCCCTTACCAACGGCAGCAGCGGCCTCGATCTTCAAAAAAGGAAAACCTTCCTTGTGTTGTACGAGCTGTCGCTCCACCTGTTCCACGGTCATGCCGCGGCTCTCAATTTGTTTCTTGTCTGCTTCTGTAAACATTGCGCTTGATATTTTAGTGTTTCCTTTTGTGCAAATTTACTTATAAATTTCGACTTTTCATGCATCGTGATGGTGCTTTTTCAGCCAATTATAGATAATTTCACATCCATTTAATGGTCAGTACGCGTTGGGTGGTGTTCTTGTTCAAGGCCACCCGGTCGTCGACCCTTCGCCCAACGACCCACACGATGGCTCCGGCGGCGTCTACAAGCACCAGTTGTTGGCGTCGTTCAATCACCGAAATCTTCTGGTCGGTGAGAAAGTCCGACACGAGTTTGCTGTGTTTCATGCCGAAGGGCACAAAGCGGTCGCCTGCCTCCACGAGGCGTAGGGTCAGCGGAAAGGCCACGTTGTCGGCGTCAAGGGTGACGGTGTGTGGGTGCCGCGAGGGTTCCATCGGCCCTTCCGTTTGTTGGAACGAGAAGCGTCTTTCGTGGTTTCCTTGCCGAAGAACGTATGTGCCACACTCAGGAATGTGCATGGCTGGCGTGGCTATCCCCCACTCGTCCTTGTTGATGACGAGTAGATGTTCTCGGTCGATGAACGCCACCCATTTATCGGAAAGCCACGTGTTCCCATTTGTTTGGTTATCAACTATTTCGCCCACTTGTGTTCTACGAAAGCCGTAAGGGCTCAGAAGGTGCCAAAGGAGGTGCTCAGGTGAGGGCTGTTGGTGGAGAAGGCGTAGGTCGATGTTGAGCGAAACGTCTTCGCTGGTCGTTGGGTTGCAGACCTTTTCGGCCTGGTCGTGGAGTGCCTGATGGATGATGGCATCGGCCTCGCCCAGGTGTTCCGCCATGCGCAAAACATTCTCCTTGACGGCCGGATTGATCTTTTCCAACTGTGGGATGATGTTCAACCGCAGTTTGTTGCGCTGCACCTCGTCTTCAAGATTGGTGTGGTCGGTTACGTAATCCTGCCCCACGGCTTCGAGATATTGCATCACCTCGTTGCGCGTCACGCCCAGCAGGGGGCGCAGGATGTTGCCGTTGCGCCATCGCATGCCCTGTAACCCACGTAGGCCTGTGCCCCTTACGAGGTTGAGCAGGATGGTCTCCACCTGGTCGTCGCTATGGTGCGCCACACAGATGCCGCGGGCTGCTATGTCCTTGCAAAGTTGGTTGAAATAGCTGTAACGCAGCGTGCGGGCAGCCATTTCGATGGATACTTGATGCAATTTGGCGTAACCCTCTGTGTCAAAGTGTATTCTGTGTAGTTCGATGCCCATCTTTTGGCACAGTGTTTCACAGAATTTCTCATCGCGGTTGCTCTCTTCTCCGCGTAGGTGAAAGTTGCAATGGGCGGCATGAACTGTATAGCCCAACGACACGAGCACACGCAACAATGCCACGCTGTCGGGACCGCCCGACAATGCCACAACATAAAAGCCGTCACGACACAATAGGTCGCGACGGCTTATGGCGTCTTCAATTTTCCGTTCGAAGGTGTGAACCATGTTATGATTGGTGTTGTCCATCATGATGATGGGTTGTCATTCTACATACAGAACCAGTCCTTTTAAGTATTCGCCCTCAGGGTGATAGATGTTGATGGGATGGTCGGCGGGCTGGTGGAGCTGGTGGATGATGCGAACCTTTCGGCCGCTTTGCGCTGCGGCGGTGAACACCGCACTGCGGAACTGGTCTTTGCTGACAGCCTGCGAGCAACTAAACGTGAAGAGCAGGCCGCCTTCCTTAACGAGACGTATGCCCTTGGCGTTGAGACGGATGTAACCCTTCAGGGCGTTGTGCAGGGCTGCGCGATGCTTGGCAAAGGCTGGCGGGTCGAGCACAACGATGTCGTATTTGTCTTTCTTTTCCTCCAGGAAACGGAACGCGTCCTCGCAATAGGCTTCGTGGCGCGGGTCGCCCGGAAAGTTCAGGCCGATGTTGTTGTTGGTGATTTCGATGGCCTTGGCGCTGCTATCCACCGAGTGAACACATTTGGCACCGCCTCTCATGGCGTAAACGGAGAAGCCGCCCGTGTAGCAGAACATGTTGAGCACCGACTTGTCCTTGGAATAATGCTCGAGCAAGGAGCGGTTCTCGCGCTGGTCGACGAAGAATCCGGTCTTTTGGCCGCGAAGCCAATCGACGTGGAACTTCAGGCCGTTCTCCACGGCGATGTCGTCGTCGGTGTTGCCGAAAATGAAGCCGTCCTCCTCTTCAAGGTGGGCTTTGTAGGGAAGGGTTGTCTCGCTCTTGTAGTAGACTTGCTGGATGCGGCCGCCCATGACGTCGGTGAGCGCCTGGCAGATGTCCATGCGGTTGAGGTGCATGCCTACGCTATGTGCCTGCATCACGGCCGTTGATCCATAACAATCGATGACCAAGCCAGGCAACCAGTCGCCTTCGCCATGCACAAGGCGGTAGGTGTTGTTCTCTGGGTTGTCGGCAATGCCGATGTGGCAACGCATGGTTATGGCAGCCGCAAGGCGCTCACGCCAAAACGATTGGTCGATGGTAATATCGCTGAACGACAGCACACGAACTGCGATGCTGCCCACCTGATAATGGCCTACAGCGATGAAATCGCCCGTACTGGCGATCACGCGAACCGTCTCGCCCTCCTGAATGCCGGCGTCGGCATGGTGGATGGCACCCGAGAATACCCACGGATGGAAGCGCAGAAGCGACTCCTCCTTACCTCTTTTCAGATATATGCTTTTGTACATGGACAGTTATTGTTCTTCTTTTTGTTTCTTTCTTGTCTTCTTCTTGCCTTCTTCACTGGCTATCTTGGGAGCGGGCTCCTCAGGCTCGGGCACTCGTATCAACTCGTACTCCTGAGTTTCTTTCAGTCGAAGAATCTCCTCGTAAAGCAGGATGCAGCTCCAAGCGTCGATGGCGGCGTACTGACGTTGCTTGGTGTCGAGCAGCGGAGCCTCCCAGTTGGATAGGCGTTGGCGCTTGGAAATCTTTTGGTGGAACAGGTTGGCGAACAACTTTTGCAGGCTCAGGTCTTCGATGCCCAAGGTCGGAACGACGTCTTGCAGGTCGATGAACAGGCCCGGCTGGAACGGTTCGCGTGCCTCAAGACCCCTGAGGTCGTCGTGCCACGAGAGGCCGACCTTCTTCACTGTGGTGTCTTCCAACAGTTGCTTGATGGCCGGCGTGATGCCTGTGAGGTTGAGGCGGAACAGAAAACAAGTGTCGCGGTTCGACACTTGGAGCAATGATACCTGATGATGCTCGCCTTTATGGAAGGCGGGCTTGGTCTCTGTGTCAACCCCGAGGATATCACTCGACAGGAGATAATCGACGGCTTTCTGTGTTTCACCCGGCGAAATAATGGAGATAATTCGTCCAGGAAACGTTACTTGTGGCAAGCCGGTGATGGCTTTCTTGTCGAACTTATTGTAAATGGTCTTCTTCATTGCTCTACGTATCAGCGTGCAAAAGTATAAAAAAGATATGAAATATTCCTAAAAATGCGCTACAAAATCATCGCTTCCTTACACAAAAGGGGTTACCATGCTTGTTTCGTAGGATGTTTGTCGATTTGTGGGACGGTTTGTCAGGGCTGTGTGTTGGGAGTTTTAGGCTTTCTCAAACGGAGTGACGAGCTCGAACGTGTTTTCTTCCATCAAATTATGAAAGTTCAGTAGGATTTGTTTTGGTTTTACGGTAAAATCCACTAATTTTGCAGAAAATAAACGATCATCAATAATGGGGAAAAAGAAAACTGAGAGCAAGTCGAAATCGTTCGCCTATGCTATCGGATTACGAAATATTTTAGAGAGCGAGACCACAGGATTCTTCACAGGACTTTTTTTGCTTGCCTTGGCAGTGATAACCATCATAGCCATGGTGTCGTATCTCTATACTGGGCAGGCCGACCAGAGTGTTCTTGAGAGCATGCGACCGGGAGAATGGCTCAACCAGCACCATGAATTCGCCAATTATGGCGGTTCCATCGGTGCGCTGACGTCGTACTACCTCATGACGGTCAACTTCGGATTCCCGGCTTTCATCATACCGTTCTTCATTATTCTTGCAGCCCTGAAGCTCATGCATGTGTATAGCGTGAACCTCTGGAAGTGGTTTCTTTGCCTCGCTGTCATCATGATTTGGAGTTCGGTGGCGCTGGCTACGTTCCTCTCTCCCTTTGCGGGCGACATGGTGTTCAACCCCGGTGGTGCCCACGGATTGTTCTGCAAGCAGTTTCTCGAGAATCTGATTGGCCCTCCGGGACTGACGGCGGTTCTCCTGATTGTGGCCTTGGCGTTCCTCACCTACCTCACTTCTGAGACCATTGAAGTGGTAAGAAAGGCGTTGAATCCCGTGAAATACATTCGTAATAAGGTGAAGTTCACGGTTACGGATAAGACCGGTGACGATGCCAATGATGATGTGTCGACCTTCGATGGGTATGTTGAGGAGGAAACTGTTGTCAACCATGCAGCGACCCAGGAGGAGGACGAAGCGCCGCGTGTGGTGGATCTTACCGACACCACGCAAGGTCAACAGCCTAATAGTGCCGCCGAACCGGGCGACACACTGCACGTCACCAATGCCAATGAAGTGAAGGCCGACGATACCACCTTGGTCATAGAGAAAACCAAGCAGGAAGACGAGGCTACAGGAAATATCGTCGGTGAAGAAGACAAATCGCAGGCACCCATCAATCCTTGGGATCCTTTTACAAAGTATAAGTTCCCTGCGTTGACTCTCCTGAAGCGTTACGACACCAACGCCAGCATCGATATGGACGAAATTAAGGCCAACAACGCTCGTATCATCGAGGTGCTCAACAGTTTTGGTGTGCAGATTAGTCGCATCAACGCCACGGTGGGTCCCACCGTCACCTTATATGAAATAACGCCTGCTGAAGGTGTGCGCATCAGTAAGATTCGTGGCTTGGAGGCCGACATCGCGCTGAGTTTGTCGGCCCTTGGCATTCGTATCATCGCTCCGATTCCTGGAAAAGGCACCATTGGCATTGAGGTTCCAAACAAGAATCCGCAGATTGTGTCGATGGAGAGCGTGCTCAATTCCAAGAAGTTCCAAACCACCAAGATGGCCCTTCCAATGGCGCTCGGTAAGACCATCACCAATGAGGTGTTTATGGTTGACCTTGCGAAGATTCCCCATCTGCTCGTTGCTGGTGCCACGGGTATGGGTAAATCGGTGGGCTTGAACGCCATCATCACCTCTCTTCTCTATAAGAAGCACCCAAATGAGTTGAAGTTTGTGTTGGTCGACCCGAAGAAGGTGGAGTTCAGCGTGTATAGCCGAATCACGTCGCATTACATGGCGGCCCTTCCCGAGAATGAGGAGGAGCCTATCATTACCGATGTGCAGAAGGTGGTGCGTACGCTCAACTCGCTCTGCAAGCTGATGGATCACCGCTATGATCTGTTGAAGAAGGCGCAGGTGAAGAAGATCGATGAGTATAACGATAAGTTCATTCACCACAAGCTGAAGCTCACCGACGGACACGAATACATGCCTTATATCGTGGTCATCATAGATGAGTTTGGCGACCTGATCATGACCGCTGGCAAGGAGATCGAGCTTCCTATTGCCCGCATCGCGCAGTTGGCGCGTGCAGTAGGCATACACATGATCATCGCTACCCAGCGCCCAACCACCAAGATTATCACGGGTAACATCAAGGCCAACTTCCCTGGCCGTATGGCGTTCCGTGTGGCCTCGCAGATCGACTCGCGAACCATTCTCGATCGTACAGGTGCCGAACAACTGGTGGGACGTGGCGACATGCTCTTCCTTTCGGGAGGCGACCCGGTGCGTGTGCAGTGTGCCTTTATCGACACGCCAGAGATTGAGGGTGTCAATGAGCATATCGAGGCGCAGGCCGGTCCGGTCGAACCGATGGAACTGCCTGAGCCCGACGACCCGCAAGGTGGTGTTGGCGGACCCAGCGGTGACTCCAACTTGGGAAGCCTCGACCCGTTCTTCGATGAGGCGGCACGTGCCATCGTCATCACGCAACAGGGCTCAACCAGTATGATTCAGCGCCGATTCTCCATAGGTTACAACCGTGCGGGCCGACTGATGGACCAGTTGGAGGCCGCAGGCATTGTGGGTGCCGCACAGGGATCGAAGCCTCGTGAGGTGCTTATAGCCGACGAAAACACGCTCAATGTGACCCTTCCGCAGGTACATGGCGCCCGGGGATAAGCGTTAAAGCTATTTAAAGAAAGCAACAAATGGCCATGTTGGGACGTTTGCTTCTTACAACCAAACATTAATTATCATGAAGAAATCGATCATTATTCTGCTCTTGGCAGCTTTGCAAACCATAGGAACGTATGCGCAAAACCCTGCGCTGGCTCGTAAGGTGCTCGATAAAACGGCGGCCATCGTAGGAAACAAAAGAGGCGCATCGGCGCATTTCAAACTGTCGGGTGCGAAGATGGGTACGGCCTCGGGAACCATCGCCATCAAGGGCAGCATGTTTCACGCAAGAACCTCGCAGGCTATTGTGTGGTACAATGGCAAGACCCAGTGGAGCTATCTGAAGTCGACCAATGAGGTGAATGTATCCAATCCCTCTGACGCACAGCGCATGCGCATGAACCCATACGCCTTTATCACCATGTATAAGAGTGGTTATAAGCTTGGCGTAACGACTAAAGGCTCCAACTATGTGGTACACATGGTGGCGCAAAACAGCAGGAAGTCGGTCAAGGAGATTTACCTGACGGTTAATAGCAAGAGTTATGTACCCCGTACCATCAAGGTGAAGGAGGGCGGCTCATGGATGACCATCACTCTCTCGCAGTTCCAAACCAAGAACATTCCCAATAGCACCTTCATTTTCAAACAGAAGGAATTCCCCTCGGCTGAGGTTATCGACCTGAGATAAAACATCACTCCCATGACACGCAACACTCAAAAGCAACGCCTCTCTTTCTTTGCTCTGTTCAAACTGTTGAGGCAACACCGTAAGTTGGCCGAGCGCCGCGATCCCATGTTCTACACCAACAAAGCGGCTCGATGGATCATAGGAGTTGTCATGGGATTGATGATGCTTTATCTCCTGATGTTTGCAATCCTTTTTGCTCTTGGTGCCAACGAATCGAAAAGCCATACGGCATTGGAGTTTATCTTCGGTGTGATGCCGTTCATTCTCTCCATCGATTTTGGAGTAAGGTTTATCGGGCAACAAACTCCTTCGCAAATCATCAAGCCTTATGTGCTGCTGCCCATACCTCGCTATGCATGCATTGATAGCTTCGTTATCAACTCTCTCATGAGTTGGGGCAACCTTCTTTGGTTTGTTATGTTGGTGCCCTACTGCCTTATGTCGGTAGTGTTTAGCTATGGATTTGGGGCCTCACTGTCTCTGTTGTTGCTCTATTACCTGCTTATTTTGGCCGATAGCCAATGGTATTCCATCTGCCGTACGCTGGTGGTGGGTAGCCCATTGTGGTGGGTGCTGCCCATACTGGTATATTTGGGAGTCTATAGTGTGTGGATCGTTACGGACTTCAACACCTTCACCAACTTCTATTCTTCAATAGGACGTGGCCTCGAGCATGGCAACCTCCTACCCCATCTGGTGGCTCTGGTGTTGCTTGTAAGCCTGTCACTTGTAAACCGCCGTCTCCAATATAATAATGTGTGGCGCGAGATGGGCAAACAAAAGGTGACGAAGATGAAGACGGTGAGCCATTTCACCGCGCTCGATCGATTCGGCGAAATTGGCGAATACCTGAAGATAGAGATCAAATCGCTCATGCGCAATAAGAACCCACGAAAGTCGTTTACCTTCGCGGTGGTCATTGTGTTGATCCTGAGTCTATTGGTGTCGTTTACCGACATCTACGACTCTGCGGCCATGACCAACTTCTGGTGCTTCTATAATTATGTGGTGTTTGGTGCCATGTTGCTCATCCGCATCATGTCGTACGAGGGCAATTACATCGACGCCCTGATGGTGCATAAGGAGAATATCCTGAAACTTCTTACGGCCAAGTATTATTTCTTCTGTGGCTTGTTGGTGTTTCCTTTCATACTGATGATTCCTATGGTTGTGGTAGGCAAGTGGAACATCTTGATGCTCTTTTCGTATGGCATCTTCATGGCAGGATTCCAATATTTCATCCTCATGCAGTTGGCTGTGTACAACAAGCAGAAGCTTCCCCTCAATGAGAACTTCATCAGCAAGTCGGGTGTGGAGAACAATTACATACAAGTGGTTGTCCAGATGGTGACGTTCATTGTGCCCGTGGTAGTTATCTCCATCTTGGAAGCGCTATTAATGGAAGAGGTGGCATGGCTTATCATGATGGCCATAGGCTTGGGGTTCATTTCCACACATAAGTTGTGGTTGGCCAACATCTATCGTAGGATGATGAAACGCAAGTACGAACACTTGATGGCGTTCCACGCATAACCCATAAAAATCCCTTGCCACACATTGGGAAGCGTTACCGCTTCGGTGGCAAGGGATCTTTTGTTTTTGCTTACTAAAGGGTTTATCGCTCTATGGCTTACCCTTTTACACCCGATCGGTCCTTAGGTTTCAATTCTCGTTATGGGTTGACTCGTGCAGGTTGCGACAAGCGCTTTGAAGGCATAGCGAGCTTTGACAAAACACGCATGGAGGCACAACACCGATAGAATCGCTGGCAAGAGCTGAATGGAAACGATGATGTCCCTATACCCTTTCTTCCTCGGTCTTATGCCTGATCGGTGTTTAACCAATCGGTCAGGATACGTTTGTAGTTGTCGGTTTGGTCGATGAACGTCATGTGACGTGCTCCATCAAGCAGCTCCCAGCGAGCGTTGGGAATGCCATCGTACATGGCCTTGGCTACAAGAGGTGTACACTCGTCGTTGGTTCCGCTAATGACGAGCGTGCGTTGGGTGATCTCCCCCAGTCGGTCGGTGTACTCAAAATTCTTGAGCGTGCCTGTCGGGGTGTATTCATTGGGACCCCATGCCACAACATAAGACTCCAGTCCAAAGCGTTTCTTGCGACGGAAACACTCGGGCGACTCCTCGTTGATCTCATCGGCATGCAGCGCCGTGTAGTGGTCGTTGGCCTTCAGGTAATCGGGGTCGTCGTAGTTGCCCGTGGCCACTGCACGTGCAATGGCTCTCTGCTCTTCTTCAGGCATAAATGAGATGAGGCGTTGCTGCTCGCGTCCCCATAGGGAACTCGACGACAGCGTGCTCGATAGGATGATTGATTCGATACCTTTGGGCTGACGATCGATGAGGTAACCAATGATGAGCATGCCACCCCACGATTGGCCCAACAGGTGAACGTGGTCGAGGCCCAAATGCTCACGCAGGGCGTCGAGCTCGTCTTCCCATGTCTGTAGGTTCCACAACTCGGGGTGCCCCTCAACATAACTTTCGCCACAACCTATCTGATCGTAGCTGATAACCTGCCGACCTGTAGTAAGGGCGAGCTCGTCGAGCACCTCAAAATAGTTGTGGGTGGAACCTGGTCCGCCATGCAGAAGCAGCAAAGGCGCCTTGTCGGTCTTCTCGCCCACTATGCGATAGTAAGTCTCAAAACCTCTAAAGGGCATCTTGCCCGTAACGACTTTCTGTGGGCTATGGCATGCCGGGGCGTTGTTGTTTGATGATGGATTCATAATGTATGGATTATCTGATAAAGGCCATTGGTGTCCACGGCTCCTTCTCGGGTCGCTTGCTGGTTGGCTCTCCATGAAATTTCTTCAGCATCCAAGCCATGTTATGCGCCATGGTTCTCATGGTTTGCATGCCTTCCACGTCTTGTGAGGCTTGGCCTGGCTCCCGTCCATAAGCGATGTTCCAATACTGCGAAGTGACAATGGGCATGTTCATCATCTCAAACATCATGTTGAGCGACTGGTAAGAAGTGTCGGCACCTCCGCGGCGACACACGCAAACGCTGGCCACTGGTTTATACGAGAATGCTGCGCCATTGCTATAAAGAAGGCGTTGGATGAGCGAAACGGCGCTGCCGTTGGGCTGACCATAATAAACGGGAGCACCAAAGACGAATGCGTCAGCCTCCAGGGCCTTGGCTGATATGGTGTTCACCATGTCGTTGCTGAACGCACAACGGTGCTCCTCGGGATGCTGTTTGCACCAATTGCAAGCGATGCAACCTCCAATGGGCTTGCTGCCAATCTCTATGATTTCTGTTTCGATGCCCTCCTGGTTGAGGGTCTTTGCCACTTCGCTCAGGGCTGTGAATGTGTTTCCTTCGCGCCTCGGGCTGGCGCTTACCAATAGTACTTTCATGAATGGTTTTGTATAAAGTAAATATCAAATGGCAGTCGTAACCATATTGACAATCAATATGTTACGACTGCATACATTGTTATGCTATATCAATCCTTTAATGAGTAGGTAACGGTTGTTACCACTCTCACACGCTTAATCCAAGGTGTGTTTTCATCGCGGTTGTCGATAGAGAACTGGCCTTGGTCGGCACTGACGATCTTGTTGAGCTTCGACTGACTGTTCTTGGCGAATTGCTGCGCCGTCTGTTGGGCGTTCTCTATGGCCTCGCTCATCATTTTGGGCTTCATCTTCTTAAACGACTGTAGCTCGTAGGTTATCTGATTGCTATAGTCGCCTGCAACGATGGCCACACCTTGCTTGAGCAACTCGCCCTGCCGTGATATGATTTCTCTAACCCTATCAACATGTTTCGATGTGACCGTGATGGTCAGCGTGATGTTGTAACGATAGGGCTTGGTGTTGCTACTATACTGATCAGCTGAGAGATCCACCACCTGCGGTGCGTTGATGGTTATCTCATCGGCAGTAATTCCATTGGCCATGAGAAACCGTTTGATGGTTTGTTGCTTCGAAGCAATGCGGTTATACAGTTCAGGCAGGTCGTTGCCCAGCTCCTTCGAAACGATGGGCCATGTAATCTTATCGGCCTTCACCTCCGTCTCGGCCAGTCCTTTGACGGTTACCTTGCGGTCTTTCTCCGTGAAATTATCTATGCCGGCCTTCAGGAACATGCCCAAGACCACGATGCCAATCGCTATGATGGCAGCGCTAATAATTTTTTCCTTCTCTTTCATAGTTGTCGTTATTTAGAATTACGTACGCAAATATACGGAAAGAAAAGTTTATTTGCAATAGGAAAACCACTAATAATCTATGGGAACTCCCTATTTTATCCCAAATCGGTCATTAGGATTTCTCTGTGTCGTACGGCAAAGAGAAATCC